>DATCXG010000287.1:0-7186 GCA_036565945.1 Gemmatimonadaceae bacterium | reverse complement strand
GCTGCCATCCGGCGCCTGGCGTTTGCTCCGCAGCAGGAGAACAACACGCAGGTGAGCGGTCTCGGCACCGTCTCCCTCATCCTCACGGGCCAGCTCGGCGATGTGATGAAGGAATCGGCACGGGCCGCGCTGACGTACGCCGCCACGCACGCCTCGCGTCTCCAGATCCCCGACGACCGCCTCGGCAGCATCGAGGTGCACATCCACGTGCCGGCGGGCGCCATACCGAAGGACGGGCCCAGCGCCGGTGTTACCATGGGTACCGCGCTCATCTCTGCCATGTCGGGCCGTGCGGTCCGCAAGGATGTCGCGATGACCGGAGAGATCACCCTCCGGGGCCGCGTGCTACCTATCGGTGGCCTGAAGGAGAAAGTGCTCGGCGCGCATCGGGCAGGAATCACAACGATCATTCTGCCCAGGGAGAACGAGGCCGACCTCGAGGACATTCCCGAGGATGTGCGCAAGAGTCTCACCTTCCACTGCGTGGGAACGCTCGACGAGGTAATCGCCATCGCGCTCGTACCCGAGGACGATCACAAGCCCCGCGAGCGCAAGACCCGCATGGAGGAAGCCGCGACCGCGGGAGCAAAATGAACTACGGGGTTCAGGGTGCAGGTTTCAGGAGGTGAGGGAACTGACAGGGGATAGGAGCTGCCTCGGTGTAGAGATCTCCACCCCGAGGTGGTTCCTGCCTCCTGAACCCTGCACCCTGAACCCCGTAGTTAGCAGTTCCTGCCCCCTGAACCCTGAACCCTGCCCCCCGTAGTTCAGTATCCGATCGGTCCCCAGGTCCAGAGGCTCCACGGGTCCGCTGGCTGGGTGCCGTCCAGGAAGTACTCGGTGTAGAGCTTGTCCGGCGGGGTGGCAGGCGTGGCTAGTTGACCGGAATCGCGGTCGAGCTGCGCAGTGACCAGGCCAGCGGGCGGGTCATCCCAGGAGCCGACGACACGGCCGGACCGGTAGTACTGCGCGATCATGTCACCCCAGATCGGCGCTGCCAGCGCACCGCCGGCGGCACCGTGTGCGGCAATGGGCTGGGGCTTGTCGAGGCCCACCCAGACGCCGGCCACTACCTCGGGAGTCATCCCCACGAACCAGGCATCGGTGTTGTCGTTCGTGGTACCCGTCTTCCCGGCCACCGGGATGTGCTCGGGAACGTAGCGGCGCACTGCGGTGGCAGTACCGCGCGTGACCACGTCGCGCAGCATGTCGCGCACTATGAACGCCACGCGCGGATCGATCGCGAAGCGGGGAGCGCGCGGCGCCGGCCGCCACACTGTGCGGCCTGACCGATCCTCGATCCGCTCGATGAAGCGCGGCTCCACCACCGACCCCAGATTATCGAACACCGTGTAGGCGGCGACAAGATCTATGGGCCGCAGCGCGGTCGCTCCGATGGCGCTCGAGGGATAGGGCGCGATGGGAGCGTCTATCCCCAGCCGGCGCGCGAGCGCCGCAACCGAATCCATACCCGCCCTGAGCCCCAGTTGCACGGCTACCGAGTTGCGCGACTTTACCAGCGCCTCGCGCATGGTGAGTGGACCGAGGAAGCGTCCGTCGTCGTCCTGCGGACGGTAGATCGCTCCATTGGACATCTGGATGGCCAACGCGGTATCGGGGATTATCTCGTTGGGGGGGAGACTGTCGCGCAGCGCCTCGGCGTACACCAACGGCTTGAACGCCGAACCTGGCTGGCGAACCGCATTCACTGCACGGTTGAAGGGCGACTGTGCGTAATTGCGCCCGCCCACCAGCGCCAGGACGTTGCCCGTGGCCGGGTCGATCGCGACGATCATACCTTGCAGGTAGTTGGTGCTTCCCTTGGCGTGACGCGCGAAGGTCTCGTGGCGGTAGTCGGCACGCCCCTCCACGCGCTGCAGCCCGGCCGCCAGCGCCTGTGTTGCCGCGTGCTGCAGCGTGGCATCTATGGTCGTGACGATCCGATATCCCCCATTCCGCACAGGGATGCCCGCACTTTCGGCCTGACGGCGCACGACGTCCACCATGTAAGGCGCGGCGCCCCGCATCCCCGCGTCCGATGCGGTCTTCACCGGTTGGCGCGAGGCCTTCGCCGCCTGACTTCGCGTGATGAACCCCTGCTCGGCCATCAGCGATAGCACCAGGTTCCGCCGCTGGCGCGCCCGATCGGGGTGGCGAATGGGGTCGTAGATGGCCGGACCCTTGGGGAGCGCGGCGAGAGTTGCCGCCTCAGCGAGTGTCAGCGCAGCGGCCCGCTTGCCGAAGTAGTGGCGCGATGCCGCATCCACGCCCGACCAACCATGGCCGAATTCTATCTGATTGAGATAAGCCTCGAGGATCTGCGCCTTGGTATAGTGCTTCTCCATCTCGCGCGCGGCGGCCTGCTCCTTCAACTTCCGGGAGATGCTACGGTCGCTCCGATCGATGATGTCGGGGTGCATGTTGCCCACCAACTGCTGCGTGATCGTGCTGGCGCCCCGGGCGTGGCCGCCCAGCGCGTCCTTGAGGGCCGCCGCCACCCCGAGGACGTCGACGCCGTCGTGCTCGTAGAAACGCTGGTCCTCCACCGCGATGAACGCCTGCCCCACGTACTTGGGCAGGGAGCGGAGAGACACGCTCGTGCGCCACTGCTTGCCGATCTCCCCGATGAGTGATCCATCGGCGGAGTAGACCAGCGAGGATTGCGGCGGCTGTACGATCTGCCATACAGCGCCGCTGCGCTGGGCGGCGAGCGGGAAGGCGCCGAGCGCCATGACCACCACGAGGGCGATGGCCTGCCGGGGGTATGTAATTCGTGCGGCCGAGGCTGCCGTTGCCACGCGGACGCACGGGGTACTGGCGACCGAGGTCGAGCGTGAGCGCGAAGCCCCCCTCCGCGCGGGAAGGCCGGAGCGGCTATATAGGTGCAGAGATGCTAGAAAGGAGTACATCATTACTCGATGTTGGCGCGGGCGGCGCCCCCCAGGGGCGCGCGAAGCGCGCGACCCTCCGGGAGCTACAACCCGGTGCCTGGAAGATAATCAGAGCAGGACTCGGGACGGTGACGTTGCTCCCGCAGTGCCTGCGAGGCAACTTTCCTCCATGCCCTCCATCGTCCAGCTCGCAACTGTGCAATTCGCTCCGGTCAAGGGCGAGTACGAAACCAACCTCCATCGGTTTGGCGAGATCTTCGCTCAGGCCGCGGCCCTCCCCACCCCTCCGCAGGTGCTGCATTTCCCCGAGGCCAGCGTCACTGGCTACTTCGTGGAGGGAGCGGTGCGCGAGATCGCGGTCACGGCCGGCACACTGGCGCGCGATCTCCAGCGCGTCTATCTCGCCGCTGTCCCCGACGCGCCGATGCTGGAAGTAGTGCTCGGCTTCTACGAGGATTGGGGACACAATCTACACAACAGCGCAATGTGCGTGAGGCTCGGCGGCGATGAGCCGCTCATCCGTTACGTACACCGCAAGAATTTCCTCCCCACGTACGGCGTGTTCGATGAGGAGCGGTTCGTGGAGCGGGGCCACGGGGTACGCGCCTTCGACGCACCGTGGGGTCGGTCCGCCATCCTCGTATGCGAGGACGCGTGGCATCAGATCACCAGCATGCTGCTCGCACTCGATGACGTGGAGATCATCTTCGTGTGCTCGGCGGCACCCGCGCGCGGTACGTGGCCCAGGGGAGATGGGATTCCGGGCCCGGCCAGCGTCGCGCGCTGGGAACAACTGATATGTGGCATCGCCGGCGCATACGGCGTCTTCGTCTCGTTCGCCAACCTCGCCACGAGCGAGGGCGGGAAGTCGTTCCCCGGCGGCTCGCTCATCGCCGGCCCGCGTGGCGGTGTGCGCCTTCGCGGGCCTCTCTGGCGCGAGGCCATGCTGTCGCTACCGGTGGACCTGGACGACATCATGCCCGCGCGCACCGATCTCCCGCTGCTGGCGGACCTCCGCGCGGAGTTACCGCATCTGCTCGACTCGCTGAGCCACATCCGCCAGGGCGATCCGCCGATCATCGCGTACGATGCAGCCACAACCGGCGCCACCGAAGATGAAAGCAACGAGGCCCCCCGCTCCCGCCACGCTCCATCCGGCAAGGAAGCCGGACTCGAGGTCGTGCGGGTGTCTGGCGCCGAGGCCAGCGGACCGCCGCCGCTGAGCCTCGATGCGCCACTCGTGGAGCGGTGGCTGGTAGACTTCCTGCGAACCGAGATCGCGCGCCGCGGCTTCGCCAGGGGCATCGTGGCCATCTCCGGCGGCCTGGACTCCGCGGTCACCGCTTCCCTCGCGGCACGCGCGCTCGGACCCGAGAACGTCATCGGGGTACGGCTGCCATACAGGTCATCGAGCAAGGAGAGCCTCGAACACGCGCAGTTGGTAATAGACACCCTCGGGATCGAGTCCCGCACGATCGACATTTCTGCAGCCGTGGACGCCTATCTGACCAACGAGCCCGACGCCGATGACACGCGCCGTGGTAATGTGATGGCTCGAATGCGCATGATCGCCATCTTCGATCTCGCGGCCCGCTACGCGGCACTGCCGCTGGGCACCGGGAACAAGACCGAACGTCTGCTGGGCTACTTCACCTGGCACGCCGACGATACTCCGCCTATCAACCCGCTGGGTGACCTCTACAAAACCCAGGTAGCGGAACTGGCGCGCCACCTTGGCGTTCCGGCGAAGATCATCGAGAAGCCACCCACAGCCGACCTGGTAGTGGGCCAGACAGATGAGGGGGACATCGGAATCTCGTACGCCAGCGCCGACGTCATTCTCCACTGGTTGCTGCACGGCTACCGACCGGACCAGCTGGCGGCGCGAGGATTCCACGAGAAAGATGTGCAGCTCATCCGGAGGCGACTGGAGGGCACCCACTGGAAACGACGGCTTCCCACCGTCGCGATGCTGAGCGCCACTGCTATCGGGGAGAGTTACCTGAGGCCCGTGGACTACTGAGGAGCAACCGCGTGAACCGCGGGGAACGACTGCTTGAACCACGGAGGCACGGAGACACGGAGAAAAGCGAAAAGCTTTGGGAACTGCTCTGCGCCTCTGGCTCCGGGCGCGGCAATCGAGGCTCCTGAGAGCCTCTGGCTCCGCTCGTCTCGGGGAGAGGAGGCTCGGATGCCATCCCCAAAAACACTGTCTTTTGCAGTTGCCTTGGCTCTTGCAGTTGCAGTTCCCTCCGTGTCTCCGTGCCTCCGTGGTTCAAGCAGTTGTCGTCGTGATCCGCAGCCGGTCTATTACAGCAGGGCGGTCTGACCGGGCGCGCCAGTGACGTGCGGGCCGTATCGAGCGTCACTGAATTGCACGCCTCTGCGTTCGCGCCATGGCCCGTGAGCGCCCTCTCCGCTGGCTGAAGACCACATGACCACCTCTCGGCGCCACCGCCGGATCACCGACGAGACGATCCGTAAATCGGTAGTCGCCTTCGCAGCCTTCACCGTTCCAGTGGGGCTGGCGCTACACCAGTACACGCAGCCAATTCCATGGCTGGGCGTCGTGCTCGTCGTGACCCTGATGGTCGCCACGCGCGCGTTCGGTATCCCGCTGCCTGGGAAAGGGTTCGCGAGCTTCGCGGTAGGCGTGGCCATCGCCGCCGTTCTCTCGCTGGGCTGGGCGGGAGGAGCGCTTGCCGGAGCGGTAGGCCTCCTGATAGGCGACAGCATCGTGCGCGGCCTTCCGCTGCGCAACGCGATCGGCAACGCGGGGCACTTCGTCACAGCATGCTGCATCACCGGCATCGTCTACTTCGGGCTCCTGGGTGGTGCGCCCGGGGTGATCGCTTTCTCGGAGTCCAACCTCTGGAGACTGGCGCTCTTCATCGCGCTCTTCCTCGGCGTCGTCAACACCACATTCTACCTCCAGCTTCGCCTCTCACCGGCCATCGCGTGGGTGGACGCGCGCCTCACGGCGCGGTGGGAGGGGACGGTTGCGGTGCTCGCTACCTTGCTGGCGCTCAGCGCGCTGAGGATCGCGTACGCACACGACCTCACGCGCGGATACATCGCCGGTACGGGTGTGCTCGTGAGCATAACGGTTCTCGCTCAATGGCTGGTGCGGAAAGCCGCCGTCGGCGAGGGGCTGCAACTCGTGCAACGGCTCACCCGTGCACTGAGCGCCAGTCCGGAGCTGCACCGCGCCCTGGACGACATCCAGCGTATCACGCGCTCCCTGGTACCGTGGGAGGAGATGCAGATCGCGGCCTACGACGCTGAGCGCGAGGAGTTCGTGGTAGTGAGCGACACGTCGCCCACCACGCCGGTGGGCTCGCGCTTCACGGCCACCGAAGGGCTGCCCGCGCTGGCGGCGCGGCGCGCTCGCGCTGTGGTTACGAAGCGCGCTGTCCGCTCGGCGCTGTCGCGAGAGGCGCGGGCCGGCGTGGGCCGGGGCAATGGCTCCGAGATCGCGATCCCGCTCAAGCAGGGCGACCGGCTGGCCGGCCTCTGGACCATCCGGCACTCGCGCACCGACATGTACCGCGACTACGATGCCGATCTCCTGGATGCCGTGGCCCCCCAGCTCGCGCTCTCCCTCTCGCTCGATTCGCTCATCCGCCCGGTGCTCAATGCGTCGGAGCAGATGGCGCAGCATGTCGAGTCAATCACCGCCACCACCCAGCAACTGCACGCGGCGTCACAGGAGAGTGCCGATACGGCGCGGCGTCTCGCCGACACCGTGCGCGCGCTGTCGGAAACTCTATCCAGGGGAGCCGACCAGGCCACGGCAGCCCGTGAGAGCGCCGATCATACGGTGGCCGAGGGGAGCGACACGCGACGCAGCGGCGAGGAGATGTTGAACGATGCACGCGCTGTGCGTGGCGCCACCGCGGACGCGGCCACTCGCCTCACCGCGGCCGCCGACACGGCACGGGAGGGCTCCGAGCAGGTATCGCGGCTCCGCGAGGTGTCGAGCGCGGTACGTGCCTTCGGCGAGACCATCACATCGCTGGCCGACCAGACCGGGTTGCTGGCACTCAACGCGGCCGTGGAGGCAGCCCGCGCCGGCGTCCATGGGCGCGGCTTCGCGGTGGTGGCGCAGGAGATCCGCTCTCTGGCCGACCGAAGCGCCGAGGAGGCGGAGGGGATGGACCGTGCGGTGCGCGAGATCCACGCCACGCTGGAGCGCGCCATGGAGCTCATGGAGCGCACTCGCGGCGAGGTACTCTCCGTGGCCCAGGCAAGTAGCAGTTGGGTGGGCGAGCTCGATCGGATAGTAGCCGCTTCCG
>DATCXG010000265.1:0-4326 GCA_036565945.1 Gemmatimonadaceae bacterium | reverse complement strand
GCACCTCGATGTCGGCTTATCACATCCTGGGGCTGGAGAAGGTCCCAAGGGTCCGGCTGTTCGCCGGTTAAAGTGGTACATGAGCTGGGTTCAGAACGTCGTGAGACAGTTCGGTCTGTATCCGTCGTGGGCGTTGGAGGGGTGAGGGGCGCGGACTCTAGTACGAGAGGACCGAGTCGGACAGCCCGCTCGTGTCCCGGCTGCTCTGCCAAGAGCACCGCCGGGTAGCGATGGCTGGTGGGGATAACCGCTGAATGCATCTAAGTGGGAAGCCCCCCCCAAGATGACCCCTCCCGAGGCCTTGAGCCTCCTAAAGGGCCGGAGGAGACCACTCCGTCGATAGGCCGCCCGTGGACGTGGAGCAATCCACTCCGAGCGTAGCGGTCCTAATCGCCCGTGTGGCTTGACTACTCCCAATATCACCGCAGGCAGAGCATTCTTGCTTCTATTTGTATTCGATTTCCACGATCTCACCAACTTCGATTGTCTCTCAACTATGTTTGAGCAATCGCTGGCGACTAGAGCGTAGGGGCCACACTCGTTCCCATCCCGAACACGATCGTTAAGCCCTACAGCGCCGATGGTACTCCGCCCGAGAGGGCGCGGGAGAGTAGGCCGTCGCCGGCACCTCTGAACACCAACACCCCTGGTGGCCTATGGCTGCCAGGGGTGTTGGTGTTTGTTGACCCCATTACTCTTCCCCTATGACCTGGTCCGGCATCGTTACCGTCGTCGGCAAGCCCAACGCCGGGAAGTCCACTCTCCTCAATAGAATCATCGGGCAGAAGCTCAGTATCACGAGCTCGAAGCCCCAGTCCACGCGCGACCGGGTGGTGGGGATCCACAGCGATAGCGACGTGCAGATGGTGATCTTTGATACCCCGGGGCTTCTGAACCCGCGCTACGCGTTGCAACGCGCCATGCGAGCCACGGCTCTCCGTGCCCTCGAGGATGCCGACGCGATCGTCTACCTGGTGGACGCACACGAAGGAGCGCCCCCACAGCTCGCCGAAGCCGCGATGCTCGACTCACCGCCGAGCTCCCCGGTGATCACCGCCATCAACAAGATCGATACGCTCACTCCGGAGCAACGGGATGCTCTGCTGCGCGATGTTGCCGCGACATCAGCCGCCATACCTATCTCGGCCCTCACGGGCGAGGGCGTGGATGAACTATTGCTGAAGGTCAGGGAGCATCTGCCCGAGAGCCCTTTCCTGTACCCCGAAGATGAGATCGGCACCCAGTCGCTGCGCTTCTTCGCCAGCGAGCTCATTCGAGAGACCGCACTCGAGCAGCTGGAGGAGGAGGTCCCGTACAGCGTCGCCTGCGAGATCGAGGAGTTTCGCGAGGAGCGCCGCCCGGTTTACATTCGAGCTGTTATCTACGTGGAGCGTCCCACCCAGAAGCAGATTATCATTGGTCGTGGTGGAACGCGCATTCGCGATATTGGACGCGCGGCGCGCATGAAGATCGAGGAGCTCGTTGGCGCTCCTGTCTACCTGGACCTGTGGGTGAAGGTGCTCGCGAACTGGCGTCGCAACGTTGGAGCGCTGCGCCGGTTTGGCTATAAACCACCGGAGGACACCACACCATGAGTCTGTCGCCGCAGCTGCTGGAGATCCTGGTCTGCCCCAAGTGCAAGGGGGAGCTCGAGTACCGCGAATCCGAAGAGTGTCTGATCTGTCACGCGTGCGCGCTTCGCTATCCCGTGCGCGAAGACATTCCCATCATGCTCATCGATGAAGCGACGGCGGTGTAGTCGCCGCCTGACGCTCGGCTGGCCGAGCCACCAGTGAGGCTCTGGTACTGGCTGCTGGCGTTCGTGCCCGTAGCCGTCGCGGCGGAGTTCCTCGGCGCGGCGCCCATTGCTGTATTCGCTGCCAGCGCACTCGCAATCCTCCCGCTCTCCACGCTCCTGGGCGATGCCACGGAACAGTTAGCCGGGTACGCGGGCCCCACGGTGGGAGGGTTGCTCAACGCCACGCTGGGCAACCTGGCGGAGCTGATCATCGCCATCTTCGCCCTCAGGGCCGGGCTCATCGACCTGGTGAAGGCGTCCATAACCGGCTCGATCATCGGCAACCTGCTCCTGGTGCTGGGCGCCGCGCAGCTCGTAGGTGGGATCAAGTACAAGACCCAGAAGTTCAGCGCGAATCTCGCCGGGATGAATGCGGCACTGCTCGTCATCTCCGCGGTGGGACTGATAGTTCCCGCGCTCTTCCACGCGGCTCACCCCGACCCGGAGCGCGTGCGCACCGTCCGGATGTCGGAGTTCGTGGCCGTGCTGCTCATGAGCGGCTACGGGCTCTCGTTGCTCTACTCCATGGGAACTCACCGTGCAGGCTTCAGCGAGGCAGCCCACGTGGCCCACGCCGAGGAGAGCACGACGTCCTGGTCGCTCCGACGCTCCATCGTTGTACTCCTGGTGGTGGCCGCGGGCATCGCCTTCATGTCGGAGTTGCTGGTGGGCGCGACGCAGGAGTCGGTTCGTACCCTCGGACTCTCTGAGTTCTTCGTAGGCCTCATCGTGGTGCCGATAATCGGAAACGCAGCAGAGCACAGTGCTGCCGTGATAATGGCTGCGCGGAACAGGATGGACCTCGCCGTAGGGATCGCTGTCGGCTCCTCGGTGCAGATAGCGCTGCTGGTGGCCCCCGTTCTTGTCTTCGCAGGGTTGCTCTTCGGCCAGCCCATGGACCTGGCTTTCAGTACCTTCGAGGTGGCGAGCGTGGCGCTCGCGGTCTGGATCGCGTCCACCATAGTGGCTGACGCCGAGTCCAACTGGTTGGAGGGAGCACTATTGCTCGCGGTCTACGCCATCCTCGCCGTTGCGTTCTTCTTTTTCTGATCGTCGGATGAGGAACGCTCGCCCACACCCGTCCGGAACATCGGCTCCGTCCTTCTCGGACGCCGATGCGACGCAAGCAGACGCGAGGACTGCCTAGCGTGGCTCAGCCCCACGCCATCTACTTCTCTCCCGACGCGCAGCAGCCGCCAGAAGATCTGTGCGGCTGGTGCTGCTCGCACAGCCTCGCCATCGTCGTCTCCACCAGTGTAGAAGACCTGATGGGGCGAGCGCTGCGGGGACGCCCGCGCGTCGTCGTATTCGACGCGCGCACGTGTCCCGGGCCGTCACTGGCGGCTTGTAGCCGGCTCAAGGCGGACTCGTACACCGCCGTGGTGCCCGGCGCGGTGCTCATCTGCGGTCGCGACGAGACTCTGGAAGCCGCGCTCCAGGCCGCCTTCGAAGCCGGTGCTGACGAGGTGATCTCGCCCTTCACATCCGCTCACGAGGCTCGGCTCCGGCTCGACACCATGCTGCGTCGCGCAGAGCGCGACGTGCGTGTGCACCCTTCCACTCGGTTGCCTGGCGCACCCGAGATCGAGGAGGAGATAGCCCGTCGCATATCCTCCGGAGCACCCTTCGCCGTGTGCTACGCGGACCTGGACCACTTCAAGGAGTTCAACGACCGCTACAGCTACTCCGAGGGGGACAGGGTGATCCGGCTCCTCGCCAGGATCCTGCACGACGTGGTGCGCGGGATGTGCCCTCGCGATGCCTTTGTTGGCCATATCGGGGGGGATGACTTTATCTTCGTGGTACCCATTGCCAACGCGCGGGAGACCTCACAGGAGATCATCACGATCTTCGACGCGTTGGTGCCGTACCAGTATTCGGAGCAGGACCGGCACGCCGGCTACTTTTTCGGCAAGGACCGCCGGGGGCAACTGCACAGGGTGCCTCTCATGACCTTGAGCATCGGGATAGTGACGAACGAGAGACGTACCTTCGCGCACGCGGCGCAGGTGAGCGAGTTGGCCACGGAGATGAAGAGCTATGCGAAGACGCTACCGGGTTCGATATTCGTTGTGGACCGTCGCCACGAATCTTCCGAGCCGACTACCGAATCCGCGCCAGGTTTCTGAGCGAATGTCGAGCGCGGTGGGGCGGCGATGAACGTCGGTTGTCCTGAGTGCGGCACGGTATTCCGTGTCGACCCCGCGAAGGTGCCGCTGGCCGGCATCCGCGCTCGTTGCTCCGTGTGCGGTGGGGTGATCGCCATCGGAGAGTCAGGCCGGATCGACGACGACTTCGCGGATGCACGCGGGTCGTCTGGCGCGCCGCGCGCTTCGGGGGGAATGGCTCTCGGCTCGTCGGCCCGCTCTGCTACGACGGGCGTGATGCCGCGCGTGGTGCCGCCAGTGGCGACGTCCCACGCAGGCGTGGCTCCAATGCCATTGGCGACACCGCGGGCGCCAGAGCGGTCCCTGGCCACATCCCATGGCGCCTGGCCGCCCGTGACGCAGCCACTCCAGAGCGTGGGA
>DATCXG010000247.1:0-2026 GCA_036565945.1 Gemmatimonadaceae bacterium | reverse complement strand
GCCATTGTTGAGCCTGCTCGACATTATAGACCTGACCCCGTCCTCCGGCCCTTCCTTAGTTAAGGATATGGGTTATCCTTTACTAACGCCTCGCCTCTGGTAAGGGATGCCCCGGGCCGTGGCTCGTGCCTCTCGAAGCGGTGAGGAGGCGGACGCTCATACTGTCAACGGACTCCGAGCGGGAGGCTATGCCGGGGCGAAAGATATCACTCACATGGAAGCACGATCCGACCATATACGCGCCGGCAAAGTACCGGCGCGCGTGTCGGTACGAGGCATTCATCCCCGTCGAGCTGGCGCAGCTCGACCTCCGCCTGGATGCGACGACCGCGGGTGTCGTATCCGATGCGGAAGCTGCGATCCGGGCTCTGAACGATGTGGCTCGGCCCGCTCTGGCGCCCCTCGCGCGGCTCCTGCTACGGACGGAATCCATTGCATCCTCGAAGGTGGAAGGGATGCAGATGGGCGTGCGTGAGTTGGCCCGCGCCGAGGCGCGTGCGGAGGTGGGAGGGAAGGCAGGTGCCACCGCCCTCGAGGTGCTCGGTAACATCGACGCGATGGAGCTTGCTGTGGCTGAAGCTACCGTCGCGAAGAGCTTCACACCGAAGCAGGTGGTCGCCATCCATCGCAAGCTGATGGCGAGTGCGCCGAACGCCCGAATCGCGGGGCGGATCCGCACGACCCAGAACTGGATCGGGGGGAACGACTACAACCCGTGCGACGCCGACTTCGTGCCGCCCCCACCGGAGCACGTAGCGCCGCTGATGGCGGATCTGTGCCGCGCGATCAACGACGATCTCCTGCCGCCGATCATCCAGGCCGCCCTGGTGCACGCACAGTTCGAGACGATTCACCCATTTGCCGATGGCAACGGACGCACGGGACGGGCGCTGATACATGTCGTGCTGCGCCGGCGCGGGGTAGCGCCAGCGTACGTGCCGCCCATAAGCGTAGCTCTGGCCGAGGAAAGGGAGCGCTACATGGCGGGCCTCGATGACTTCCGCGGCGACGCGGTAGCCGAGTGGGTGGAGCACTTCGCGGCCGCTGCGGCCAAGTCGGCGCAGCTGGCGGCCGCCTATCTGCGCGCGGTCCGTGCGCTGAGTGATGAGTGGCGCGATCTACTCACCGGCCTGGCGAGCGCGCCCCGGACCGATGCCGCCGCCTGGGCGGTGATCGATGTACTGCCCGCTCACCCGATCATCACGGCACCCGTGGCTGCCGCCGCGACCGGGAAATCGAAGCCCACCATCTACCAGGCATTGAGCCAGTTGGAGGAGGCAGGGGTGATCGAGCCACTATCGCATTCGAGGCGCAACCGCTCGTGGGAGGCCGTGGGCCTGCTCGGACTGCTGGAAGGGCTGGAATCGGGAACGCTGCCGCGGTCGTAGTGCAGCCGCCGCGATGCACGGTGCAGCACCGGAGTTGCTATTCGTACTCCGATCTCGCCCCTGGACCCGCTCCGAGCGCGCACAACACTCGCAAAGCCCTGGCCCGCGTTCTGCCATCGCGCCTAGCGCGGCGCTGGCAGAGGTCGATCCCCCTTCCCATATTGCCAACGCCAATGTGGTGAAGTATGCCGCTCCCATGAATCGGAGGCAGTTCTCGTGCGTCGATCCACGCTCAGCCCCTCGCTCGTCCCCACGCTCGTACTGGCCCTTGCCGCGCTGGCGCCACTAGCTCCGCGGGCCGTGGCGCAATCGCCGCAGGACACCGGACTCTACTCCGAGATGCGCTGGCGTCAGATCGGCCCCACCCGCTCCGGTCGCGCGAGAGCGCTAGACGGGGTGGCCAGTCAGCCCAACGTTTTCTACGTGGGCTTCGACAACGGGGGTGTCTGGCGCTCCACCGACTATGGTTCCACCTGGCACCCGCTCTTCGACGATCAGTCCACGGGCTCCATCGGAGCGATAGCCGTGGCGCAGTCGGACCCCAACATCATCTACGTGGGGAGCGGCGCGGGGATCATCCGGCCCGCCCTCGCCACTGGCGACGGGATGTACAAGTCCGCCGATGCCGGGAAAACCTG
>DATCXG010000202.1:0-11039 GCA_036565945.1 Gemmatimonadaceae bacterium | reverse complement strand
CGAGGACACTGTGATCCTGGCGGAGTCGCTCACCTCGTCTACCGTGGCTATCACGAAGGTCGCGCCGGCCGCGATGCCCACCAGTGCGCCGCCAGGGGTGATCTTCGCGATCGCGGGGTTGGCGATCGCCCACCTCACGTCACGCCCACTGATCGTGTGCGCCGCGTCGTCGCGCGGATCCGCGGCGAACTGCACGGTATCTCCGGTGACGAGCGTGGCACTCGCGGGTGTGAGCGCCACTGTGCGCACAGTGGGAGCGAGTACGGTGAGTGTTGCCGCACCGGTCTTCGTGCCGTTACTCGCAGTGATGACGGTGGAGCCGACGCCCCTGGCGGTGACTTCACCGACGGCCGACACGATGGCGATCGCGGTGTCCTTGCTCGACCAGATGATGTCCTGGCCGGTGAGCGCACGGCCACCTGGATCCAGTGCGAGAGCGCTGAGGGGAAGCTGCTTGCCAACGCTCGTGGTCACCTGCGTGGGCTGCACCGTGATCGATGCAACCGAAGCAGGCAGGTCGAGCATTGGAGCGGCCGTGTCGATACATGCGACAGCCGCGAGAGCAAGAAGGAGCACGGCCGGAGATCCAATCCAGTGAAGGCGACGCATACGACACCCCTGGTAGCGGTTCCGTTCGGCGGTCCGACCAGCGTGGCGCTCGACCTGGAGCGCTGTAGCCTCGTGACTTTGCGTCCCCGGTTTTCACCGGGTTTGCCCTTGTCGCGGTCCCCCGGAGGGGTGCGATCTTGCCTTTCGATTGTGTACGCTTCAGACAATTGTGCGCGGTGGAAAGTAACTCGAAAACTATTGGCGTACGATGGCTCTTTTTGTTGCGGCACAAGACGTTACGGGATCGGACTGTAACGGCACGATACGGTCATCTTGCGGTTCCATCCTTGCTGTTATAACGTGCTACGATCCAATCCCAACATGACTCCGTGGTCGAAATTGGTGGGTGATTTTCTTTCCTCGTTCGTCGCGCGGAGTATGTGTTGGAAGTCACGCATCGCGGCTCGAGGTTGGTAGCTGGCCGGTGCTCACAGTCTCGCCCGAACCCGGCCGGCCCCAGATGCCCGTCTGTGTGATGTTCCGTACCGCGCGTCGCGACGGCCGAAGCGCTCACTCTGTTGTGAGCGGCGTATGACCAGCCTCTCGCTCCGGGTATATCACCAGATGCCCATGCCGCTCCGCTCGGTGATGGCGAGCGCCCGTGGCTGGTATCTTCGCAGGTGGCGGTACGGCCCGGAAACCGAACGGCTGATGGCCGAGGCCAGCGAGCGCGAAGGCTGGAGCGCGGAGCGCTGGCGGGCTTTCGAAGAGGAACGCCTCCCGGCGCTTCTGCAGCGCGCGGCTACGCGTGTCCCGTACTATCGCGAACAATGGGCGGCTCGTCGCCGAGCTGGTGATCACCGCTCCACCGAGCGGCTCGAGCACTGGCCAATCCTCTCGAAGGAAGCCGTGCGGGCGCAGCCGCAGGCCTTCGTCGCAGATGATTGCGACGTGCGGCGGATGTACCACGAGCGCACCAGTGGCACTACCGGCACGCCGCTCGATCTGTGGTTGAGCCGGGACAGCCTGCGCGCCTGGTTTGCTCTGAATGAGCTGCGTACTCGCGCGTGGTACGGGGTGAGCCGGCACGATCACTGGGGGATGATGGGCGGGCAGCCTGTGATACCGCCGAGCCGCCAGCGCCCTCCGTTCTGGGTGTGGAACGCGCCGATGAACCAGCTGTATCTCTCGGCCAATCACGTGAGCCGGCGCAACGCGTCCGCGCTCATCGGTGCGATGCGCGCGCGTCGCATCACCCATCTCATGACGTACGCCTCCACCGCCGCGGCGCTCGCGACCGAAGCGGTGAAGCTAGGGCTCCGGCTCGACGGCTTGCGCGTGGTGGTCACCAACGCCGAAGCGGTATTCCCGTGGCAGCGTGATGTGATTCGCGACGCTTTCGGGTGCGAGGTGCGGGAAACGTACGGCATGGCGGAGGCGGTCGCCGCGGCGAGCGAGTGCGTGGAGGGCTCCCTCCACCTCTGGCCGGAAGTAGGGCACATCGAGCTCCTCGACGATGAGGGGACGGGGCCGGTCCCGGCTGGCACGGCCGGCCGGCTCGTGTGCACGGGCATGATCAACCAGGACATGCCGCTCGTCCGGTTCGCCGTGGGCGATCGTGGTGCTCTGGCCACCGAGCAACGCTGCGCGTGCGGTCGTACCCTGCCCATCCTCTCACACATCGAAGGTCGAACCAACGATCTCCTCGTCGCGCCCGATGGCAGGCGCGTGTACTGGTTGAATCCGATCATCTACGGTCTGCCTATCCGTCAGGCGCAGATAATCCAGGAGACGCTCGATCGTCTGCGCATCATCTACGTCCCCGCGCCAGGATTCACCGAGGCCGCCGAGCGCGAGATCACCGCGCGCCTGCACCAGCGGCTCGGCGCCGTCTCGGTGGTCTTTGATGCCGTCGAGAGCATCCCTCGGGAAGCGAACGGCAAGTTCAAGGGTGTGCGATGCGACCTGTCCCCTGAGGAGCGCCGTCGCGCGGGGCTCGAAGTAGCGGCAGCCCGTTGACCGAGTGCCCGCTCGTCACCGTCGTCATTCCATGCCGCAACGAGCGGGGGTGGATCGATGCCTGTCTCGAGTCGCTGTTGCGAACTACCTACCCGCTCGAGAGGCTGGAGATAATCGTCGTCGATGGGATGAGCGACGACGGCACACGGGACGTCGTCGCGCGTCACGCGGCGGAACATGCGCACATCCGGATGCTCGACAACCCAGCCAGGATCACCCCGGTGGCGCTCAACCTGGGCATCGCCGGCGCGCGTGGCGAGGTGATCGTGCGCATGGACGCGCACAACATCTATCCCGATTCCTACGTTCCGGCCCTCGTGGACTGGCTCCTTCGGAGCGGTGCCGACAACGTGGGTGGCGTGTGCGTGACCGAGCCGGGCGGCCCGGGAGTGATGGCGCGCGCGATTGCCGTGGCGCTCGCCCACCCGGCTGGCGTGGGTAACTCGCGCTTCCGGATCGGGACCAGCGAACCGCGCTGGGTGGATACCGTTCCGTTTGGCTGCTACCGGCGCGCGGTCTTCGAGCGCATCGGCATGTTCGACGAGGATCTCGTCCGCAATCAGGACGATGAGCTCAACATGCGTCTCATCCGCGCCGGCGGGCGCATCCTGCTCGTTCCCGATGTCGTATCGCGCTACCACGCACGCGACGGGCTGGCCAAACTCTGGCGGATGTATCTTCAGTACGGCTACTTCAAGCCGCTCGTGGCCAGGAAGGTGGGCGGCATCTTCACCTGGCGGCAGCTCGTGCCGCCCGCCTTCGTCCTGGCCTTCGTGGCGTGCGCGTTGCTGGCCGTGCTTGCTCCCGCAACCGCGCTACTGTTCGCGGTGCTGGCGGGCAGCTACGCCCTTCTCGTACTGATAGTGGCGGCTTCCGTGGTTCCGCGCCACGGGCCGGCGGTGGGTGCGGCACTCTGTGCCGTCCTCCCGGCCCTCCACTTCAGCTACGGCCTGGGCTTCCTCGGGGGCGCGTTCGACTTCCTCATTCTGCGCAGGAAGTCGGTTCGCGGCGCGCCCGCCGCGGTGGCCACGTCGCGCTGATCTGAGCGCCTGCAACACATCACGCGCCACCCCGGCCCCGCTGGCACGTCCCTCGCCCCCGTACATCACTGATGTGGCAGAGCCACAACACTTGTGTGGTGATTGTGGAAAACTGTGATCACTAGAGCCCCACACAGGCAGTTAAGCCCTCCAACAGTGGCCTAATCCGTGCTTGGAGCTCTATTGACCCTCATTACACGGTCCCCTTATGCTACTCGACCGCGAAGGGTTGGAAATCGCTAATTCTGAGCGTGCCGGATGGTTTGCGGGGTGTTTCTGCACTCGCCTGTAACTTCGTCGGAGCGGGTTGAATGTCGTCTTCTGAGTCGGTGGAAACTGTTGTGAATGAGGTCCCGCCGCAGGCGGAGGTGTTCCCCGGTGCGTCGCCGGCCGCGCCACAGCGCGAGCGGCCAGTGCACTCCGACAGGCAGGCGGAGATCGCTCTCTTTCGGGACGTCTCAGCCGCGCGTGCGTTCGTCCATGAGCCCGACCTGTACATCCCGCGCGCCGAGTTCCTCGCGTTCTCTCCACCATCGATCGGTGAGGAGGAAGTGGCGGAAGTGGTGGACACGCTGCGCTCTGACTGGCTGACCACTGGCCCCAAGACGCAGCGCTTCGAGCGGGATTTCGCGCGCTACGTGGGAGCCCGGCAGGCGCTCGCGCTCAACTCCTGCACGGCGGGGCTCCACACCGCGCTCGTGGCACTGGGAATCGGTCCGGGCGATGAGGTGATCACCACCACCATGACGTTCGCGGCCACGGTGAACGTGATCGAGCACGTGGGCGCCCGGCCGGTACTGGTGGACGTCGAGCCGGATACGCTGAACATCGATCCCAGGCGGGTGGAGGAGGCGATCACCCGTCGCACGCGTGCTGTGATGGTGGTGCACTATGCCGGGCACCCCGCCGACATGGACGCGATCGAGGAACTGGCTGCGGCACACGGGTTCGCCGTGATCGAGGATGCCGCGCACGCGATACCGGCGCGCTACAAGGGACGGATGATCGGCTCGGGTGAGAACCCCACCGCCTTCAGCTTCTACGCGACGAAGAACCTCACCACGGGCGAAGGCGGGATGCTCACGGGCAACGCCGAGTTCGTGGAGCGGGCGCGACCCATCAGTCTGCACGGGATGACGCGCGACGCTCTCAGGCGCTACGAGAAGGGTGGGAGCTGGCGCTACGAGATCGAGGCGCCGGGTTTCAAGTACAACATGACCGACATCCAGGCCGCCATGGGTCTCTGCCAGTTGCGCAAGCTGGAGCACTTCGACCAGCAGCGTCGCGACGTGGTGGCGGCGTACAATGGGGCATTCTCCGACGAGCCAGCACTGGAGATCCCCGT
Source organism: Gemmatimonadaceae bacterium (assembly GCA_036565945.1). Classification (GTDB taxonomy): domain Bacteria; phylum Gemmatimonadota; class Gemmatimonadetes; order Gemmatimonadales; family Gemmatimonadaceae; genus JADGGM01. The sequence continues at coordinate 6,086 of DATCXG010000202.1, read as the reverse complement.
GGAGCGCGCCGACGTGTATCACGCGTGGCACCTGTACGTGCTGCGGCTGCATCCCGAGATGCTGACGATCGGCCGGGACCAGTTCATCGATGAGCTCACGGAGCGGAACATCGGGACGTCCGTGCACTTCATACCGGTGCACACTCACCCGTACTACCGCGACCGCTACGGATTCGGCTCCACCGACTTTCCGGTGGCGTACTCCAACTTCGAGCGCATGCTGAGCATCCCGCTCAACCCTCGATTGACCGCGGCCGCCGTTGATGATGTGATCTCCGCGGTCCTTGACGTGGTCGACACGCACCGCCGATGAACCGTTCCAAGCGGGCCATGGACGTGTGTGGCGCCTTGCTGGGATTCATCGTGCTGGCCCCGCTATTCGCTCTCGTGGGAGTGGCGATCGCGATCGCGGGGCGGGGTGGGCCGGTATTCTTTGCGCAGGAGCGAGTGGGACGCGGCGGCGTGAGCTTCCGTATGTGGAAGTTCCGCACGATGGTGGTGGACGCGGAGCGCGAGGGAGCTCAGCTCACCGTGGGCGCCGATCCGCGCATCACGGGGGTGGGACGCTGGCTCAGGCACTTCAAGCTCGACGAGTTGCCCCAGCTGCTCAATGTGCTGCGCGGCGAGATGAGCCTCGTGGGCCCGCGCCCGGAGGTGCCTCGCTACGTGGCGTTGTACACGGCGAAGCAGCGCGCGGTGCTCGAGCTGGTGCCAGGGATCACCGACCCAGCCTCCATCCGCTACAGCGACGAGAGCACGGAGCTCGCTTGCTCGGACGACCCGGAGCGGCTGTACGTCGATGAGATAATGCCGGAAAAGATCCGCCTCAACCTGGAGTACGCGGAGCGCGCGACCCCCTGGTCAGATGCGATGGTGGTGCTTTCTACTCTGGGCCTTCTTGCGATCCGCGGCCCACGAACTGGCGCGGCCGACGTGACGGCTGGTCCCGTCCTTCGCACATGAACGATTCGTTGTCGCGCGCAATGGAGCGCTGTCACTCATGATGCCGCCTGTCTTACTACGCCACCGCCGCCCGCTGATCCTGGCGGGCCATGCGCTCCTCGTGTTGATGGCCTACAGCATAGCCTTCTCCCTGCGCTTCGACGGTGCGATACCCGCGGCTGAGGTAGCGGCGTTACGGCTAACGGTCGTGCCGCTGATCATCATCCGGCTGGCCGTGTTCGCCATCTACGGGATGCACCGTGGCTTCTGGCGTCACTTTGGCTACCACGACCTCCTCAGCCTCGCGAAGGCCGTGCTCGTGGGTTCGCTGATCTTCTCGCTGGCCCTCGTGGCCACTGGGCGACTGGGAGCGGTGCCGCGCTCGGTGGTGGTGATCGAGGCGATGCTCACCCTGTTACTGGCCCTCGGGGCGCGCTTCTCGGTGCGCTCCGCGCGCGAGTGGATGGGGAGGCGCGGTTCGGGAGAGGGCAAGCGGGTGCTGGTGGTGGGTGCCGGCGTGGCGGCCGAGCGGCTGCTGCGTCAGCTCGACCACGGCGTCGGCCAGGAGCGATCGCTGCAAGCGGTGGCGTTGCTCGACGATGATTCCGACAAGTGGGGGATGTCGCTGCACGGCGTGCCGGTTCTGGGGGCCGTCAGCCGTCTCTCGGATGCAGTAGCGCGGCACAACATCGATCTCGTGGTGATCGCCATCCCTCGCGCTGCCCCAGCGGAGCTGCGCGAGATAGTGGATGTCTGCCTCGCGGCGAAGATCGAGTTCAAGCGGCTCCCCTCCATGCGCGAGATGCTCGACGGGAGCGCGCGACGCGGGGAGCTGGCCGATGTGGAACTGGAGCACCTGCTGGTGCGCGAGCCGGTGGCCTTCGACCCCGAGCTGGTGGCCAACGATCTGCGTGGCAGCGTGGTGTTGATCACCGGCGGCGCCGGCTCGGTGGGTTCGGAGCTGGCTCGCCAGATTGCCCGCGTGGGACCCACGCGGCTGATCCTGGTGGAGCAGGCAGAGAGCCCGCTCTACTTCGTTCACCTCGAGCTCCAGCGAACGCATCCCGAGGTCGAGACGATTCCCGTCGTTGCCGACATCACCAACCGGGATGTCCTGGCGCGCATCTTCGAGAGGTACCGCCCCGACCACGTTTACCACGCCGCGGCATACAAGCACGTGCCGATGATGGAAGCGAACGTGGCGGAGGCCATACGCAACAACGTGCTCGGCACGCTGCACGTGGCCGAGTGCGCTGCCCGGACGGGCGCGCAGAAGTTCGTGCTGATCTCCACCGACAAGGCGGTACGGCCATCGAGTGTGATGGGTGCCACCAAGCGGGTAGCCGAGCGCATCGTGCTGGGCTGGCCGTCGCTGCGCGCCTCGAGTACAGAGTTCCGGGCAGTGCGCTTCGGCAACGTGCTGGGTAGCGAGGGTAGCGTGGTGCCGCTCTTCCGGCGCCAGCTGGCGCGGGGCGGACCGATCACGGTCACGCACCCGGATGTGCGGCGCTACTTCATGACTCTGCCGGAGGCCGCGCAACTGGTCCTGCACGCTGCCGCGCTCCCGGAGGCCGCGGGCCGCATCGCCATGCTCGACATGGGCGAGCAGGTGAAGATTCTCGATCTTGCGGAGAACCTTGTACGGCTCTCCGGGCTGGAGCCATACCGCGATGTGCCTATCGTGTTCACGGGGCTGCGGCCGGGCGAGAAGCTGCATGAGGAGCTCCTCTCGTCAGTCGAGAGCACCATGGCGAGCGGGGTGGAGAAGATAGAGCTCGTGCAGACGGATGAGGTGGACGGGGCCTCGGTGCGCGATGGTGTCGCGCGGCTGCTCGCTGTGTCCGCTCGAGGCGAGCTGGCATCCATGATCGCCGCTCTGCACGCTCTGGTGCCCGAATATGCGGCACCGGCCATCACCCTTGTGGCTGGGTCTGCGTCGTTGAATAGTAGCCACATCGAGAAGGAGCGCAGTATCGTGGTGGAGTCGGATGGTTACGGGCGAGGCGCGGCTGCGCGCCGTCCGCGGGCAGAGCCTTCTAGGGGGACCAAAATACCGTTGGTGAGAGATGCCTGAATACCTACCGCCTTCCGGTCATGGACGGCTGCCAGTGATGCGCGAAGCACCACTTGGCCAGTGGCATGGCGAGCGCGCCGAGTCGGAGATGACCCTGGCGCCACTGGATCTGCGCCAGATAGTGGCTATCCTGCGCCGTCGGATCTGGCTGATCCTGGGCGTGGCGGCACTCGGCGCGGCCGGGGCGGCCTATCTCGCATTCACGTCCGCGCCGATCTACCAGGCGAATGGCGTGATTCGCCTCACCGAGAGTCGGCAGCGGCTCACCGGCGGACTGACGGGGCCCGCGGAGAGCCGACCCATGTTGTCGGCCGACCCGCTGCTCTCCCAGATAGCCATCCTCACCAGCCGCGCTGTCGTCAGCAACGTGGTGGACAGCATGCCGGAGCTCCGCCTGCGCGTGGAGGGGTTCCCGCGAGGAATCATCGAGAGCTTCTCCATCACGGCACCCCCGGACGACCGTGAGGACCTCGCCACGACGCTGTCGCTGTCCTTCGGCGACCAGTCGGTGACGGCGACCGCCGAGAATGGATCGCGCGTGAGCGCGTCATATGGAGTGCCCATGGACCTGGCCGGGGTCCGTTTCGCGGTCACCGCGAAGCCCAGGAAGGATGAGGGCACGCTCTCGGTCCTCCACAGGGAGGATGCGGTGCTGCGCCTGGCCAAGGGGATAGTGGCGAAGCCGCGCGAGGAGACGAATGTCATAGATGTCGCGTACAACTCCACCGATCCCGAGCTGGCGCAGCGTGTGATCAACGCTCTGGTGACGGCGTTCAAGGCATCCAGCGTGGAAGACGCCGCGCAGGAGGCGCGTCTCAGGCGGCAGTTCGTGGAATCCCAGCTCCACGAGAACGACTCGCTGCTCTCGGATGCGCGTATGGCGGTGAGTCAGTTCCGCAGCCAGCAGAAGTCGTTCAGCGCCCGTGAGAAGTTCACGGTGGAGCGCACCGATCTGGCGGGGATCGAGCAACAGCAGATGGATCTGGACGGCCAGCGGCGTCTCTACGCCTCGGTACTCCAGCAATTGCAGAGTGGCAACCAGAAGGGAAGTCTCCAGCAACTGGGCGCTCTGCTCTCGGCGCAGGGCGCGAGCGCGAGCCCGGTGGTGATGGATCTCTATCAACAGATCCAGCGACTGGAGGACAGTCGCGACTCGGTGACCACCGGCCGCTGGGCCAGCGCGTCCACGAACCCGGACGTGCAGCGTATCGACGCGCTGATCGCATCGGCGACCGAGCGCCTGGAGCGTACCGTTGGGGCCACGATCAGGGTGCTCGACGACCGGCGAGCTTCACTCGGGCGGCTCAGAGCACAGAATACGGCCACGCTGGTGCAGATCCCAGCCACGGACGCCCAGGAGGCGGTCCTGCTGGAGCGAGAGGACGCATACCGGAAGATTGCGGACCAGTTACGTGACGAGTTCCAGAAGGCGCGTCTCGCCGAGGCCGCCGAAGTGGGGCAGATCGAGATCGTCGATCTGGCTACGCGTCCCAGATCTCCGATCGGCACTCCCGCCAGCCGGAAGATGGCGTTCGGTGTGTTGTTGGGAATGTTCGTGGGCGTGGGTGTGGCGTTGACCCTCGAGCACCTCAACACCGCGATCCGCGGCCGGGACGACGTGGAAGCTTCGCTCCAGCTCCCCGGTCTGGCTGTGATCCCGAAGTTCGGCAACAGGCAGATCTCCAAGCAGCTTCGCATCGCTGCGTCGATCGGGAAGAATGGTGGCGGCGTGAACATCCCCGGCAGCTTCTCGCCCTTGCAACAGGTGTCTGGCGCGCTGGTGACCGTCAACGACGTCCACTCTGCTGGCGCCGAGGCCTACCGGACCCTGCGCACCAAGCTTCTCTTCTCTCGCGCGGCCGGCTCGCTCAAGACCATAGTGGTGACGAGCCCCTTCACGCAGGACGGCAAGTCCACTACCGCCGCCAATCTGGCCACCACCTTCGCGCAGCACGGGATGCGTACGCTGCTCGTGGACTGCGATCTGCGGAAGCCAACGCAGCACGAGATCTTCCGTGTACCGCGCGAGCCTGGGCTCACCAACCTCCTGGCCGGCGACGGGCTCGTGGCGGGGACGGGGCGGCGAACTGGCGTCGAGGGATTGTCTCTCATCACGGCGGGCACGATCCCTCCCGATCCGTCGGAGGTCGTGGGAAGCGCCCGGATGCGCGAGGTGCTCGCGAGGCTCGCGGATTCGTTCGACATCATAGTGGTCGACTCGCCGCCGGTACTCCCCGTGGCCGATGCCACTATTCTCGCCTCGATCGCCGACGGTGCGCTCCTGGTGGTTCGTGCTGGTGGGACCAATCGGAAGGCCGCGCAGCTCGCGGTACACCAGCTGGAGGATGTGGGTGCGCGGGTGCTCGGCGTGGTGCTCAACGATCCGAAGGCGCAGGTACCGCTATACGACCAATACGGTTACGCATCGTACTACACGTATGGTGGTAAATCCTGAGCGCTGCGCGCATCGCGGTAATGGTCGACCGAAGACTGGCCGAAAGATGCGAGAACCCAGCGAGTGTGATAGCTGGGTTCTCGCGATATCGGATGGTCGCAGCCCACGTTGATGCGATGCTGCTCACGAGGAGCAACTGTAGTCTGGCGCGTCATATTGACCTCCACATATTCTAGTGGCCTGAGCATTGCACGCCTGCCGGGAACCGCGACCGGCGTTGTCACGATGCTCCGGGTTCCGAAGACTCCTCGCTTCGCCCGGCGATACGCGGCAGACGGCCGGTGACAACCCTACATGCACAGGAGTACCCGAGATGCCCAGCAACAGAGAAGGACGGAGCAACCGCGGATTCGCGGCCATGGACTCCTCCAAGCAGCGCGAGATTGCGAGCAAGGGTGGACGGGCGGCGCATGCGCAGGGGACAGCGCATGAATTCTCGCCAGAGGAGGCGCGCCAGGCAGGACGTAAGGGCGGTCAGGCCGTGAGCCGCGATCGCGAACACATGTCGGCGATCGGCCGAAAAGGTGGAGAAGCGCGTGGTGCTGCGCGCCGCAACACCAGCCAGTCTTCCATGACTGCAGACTGACACCGTGGAGTGAGTAGCGGCCGCCAGCT
>DATCXG010000196.1:0-11665 GCA_036565945.1 Gemmatimonadaceae bacterium | reverse complement strand
ACGATCGCGCGAAGGCAACCGCCACGGATAGTCTCGCGGCCGAGCGTGATCGGCGCGCCGGGGAAGTGATTGCGCGTGAAGACAGCAGCCGCCGCGGCGTCGACGTCGCTGACGAAGAGCGTGAGGTCCTTGGCAGTCGGCTTGAGGCCGCAGTTCCGGCTGGCATTTAGGAAGCCGGTAGGGAGGACGGGATGGGGGTGGGGGTGGAACTGCATGGGGGTGGAGTAGGGACGAGGAGAGAGAGTGATACGTGAAAGTACGCTGGTGAGGCGGGCAACGAGGAGGGCGATGCCGCGGCAGCGGTGAGGATCGATGTGGAAGCCGGGAATGATATCTCCGTGCGCCCGGAACTTCGATGGGCACTCGGCGTGGCGCCTTACTGTGTAAATCGGGGCGCGAGCTGCCTGGGTATCAGCAAGTCACGCATCGGTCGGAAACTCGCGACTCTCTCCGAGAAGGACGCGAGTGCACTGCGGCGCCTCGTCACGGAGATGTACGGCGAATAGACGGGCGCGGCTGAGACAGGCCAACGCTCCTCCCTGAGAACCGCCAGCCGCGATTCTCCGTCAACGCGGTTGGAACCCACACTACATGACCCCGCGTTTGCCCCTCGAACCAGCGGTCGTGGAGGTCGTAGCCGAGCTGTTCCTCCAACTACCGCGCTCCATCAGGCAACGAGCAGCACTTCCACTACGAGGGGTTCCATGAAGATAAAGAAGATCTCGATAGACCCGGATCCGTACGAACCCTTCCGTCTCGCACAGGGCTACCGAGTCGGTGATCTTCTCTTCATCTCAGGCCAGGCGGCGATCGACGGGAAGGGACAGATCGTCGGCGTTGGCGACTTCGACGCCCAGGCAGCGCAGGCCTTCGGGAACCTCGATCGGGTTCTCCGCGCCGGCGGCTCGAGCCTCGCGAATGTCATCAAGGTCACGATCTTCCTCCGGGACATGTCGAACTTCTCGAAGATCGTCGAGCTTCGGGGCCGCTATTTCACGGCTCCGTACCCGGCCGATACGATCGTCGAGGTCAGCTCCCTCTACTCCCCCGATGCGCTGATCGAGATCGAAGCGATCGCCGTCGTCGATGAGGCGGCGGAGCGGGAGTGAAATCGAGAAGGGCGAGATGAAGCTGGTGAGGCCGACGATTCGACTTCTCGCTGTCTCTGGTAGCCTTCGCGCTGCGTCGAACAACACAGCGCTCCTCCGCGCCGCGAGCCACTCACGCACAAGCATCGCTGGCGGAGACGATCAGAACGATGTCGGGACGCATCGTCACTGGGGCGTCCGTCGTGATCCCCCTTCCCGGCAAGCACGTGGACGCGGAGGATATCGTCTCGAACCGGGAGTTGGCGAACACACTCCGCGCCGCCACCATCGCCTTCGCCAGGACGATCGAGAAGTATCTGGCCGAAGAAGATCGGTAGGTGTCTCTCGCGCGAATGAATACTGTCTCGCTCCCGTCACGCTCCATCGACTTCTCAACACCCTAGGACGCAGCGATCCCGGTCCGATCACGGGTCGGTTCATCGCCTACCTGATCTCGCGTTTCCGCCGCCGCATCCAGACCATCCACGTAGTTCCCGAGCGCTAACGCAGGGAACGCCTCGCAACGGAGCGACGAGTGAAGTAGCGCTCGCCTCTCCCCCGGCGAGGCCGGCACGGGCTTCCAGAGGGAGCGCGCGTCTCGACCTCGCCCAGCAGACCGCTACATCCCTGGTGCCGCGCCCACCCTCCACTCCGTCTCCCCGGTCACCACTCTCGGAGCCCGCGTCATGCGCCTGTTGGCGCTCACCAGCGCCTCCACCCGCTCGCGCGAGATGTGCCCGGTTCGTCCACCCTCGCACGCCGCACCGCGCACTCCAGCTATGTCGGCCCCGAGCGCCCGCACGGTGGCCAGGTCGGCGATCTTCAGGCTGCCGGCCAGCGCCACGGTGAGCGCCGCCTCGTGCGCAGCGCTCACCCAACGACCTACGGCCCCCTGATCCATGAGATCGAACAACCCTCGGCCGTCCTTGCTCGCCGTATCGAGGAGCACCCCGATAGCTAGCGCGCGCTCGGCGGCCTCGATGAGCCGCATGGGAGAGATGCTCCCCACGCGCTCGGCGTCTGCGTAGGCCACGGCCACCACGCCGCTCCCCGCGCTCACGGTCCGCACGCCACGCACCGCCGCGGACAGCAGCGCTTCCACTCGAGTGAGATCGGTGATGCCGGCGAAGCCCACCTTCACGTAGGCCAGTCGCTCCGAGGCAGCAGCGCGCGCCGCAGCCTCGACGGCTCGCTCGTCGGCGGCGTCACCGAGCGCTGCGCTCACGGACCGAGCGTCACCCACCGCCGCTACGACTTCGCGCAACACGGCGTTGTCCGCGGCTCCCAGCGCCCCGCGCGTCGGATCCTTCACGTCGATGATGTCAGCGTCTCCCTCGAGCGCTACGCGCGCTTCGGCCGCATCCATCACACTGATGAGAAGTCGCACTCCGATGCATCCCTATGTGAGCCCGGCACGCCGGGGTAGTATGTTTGAAGTCGGCCGCTGATTCTCGTGCCGTTCGCTGCAGTGTTAGACTACCGCCCTTTACCACCCGGAGGCAACCGTATTGTCCGATAGCACCCTTGCTGGCTCCGCCGCGGTGGTCACCGGCGCGTCCACGGGAATCGGCCGGGCGATCGCGCTCGCCTTCGCCAGCGCCGGCGCCGATGTGGCCATCACGTACCGCTCCAGCGAGCGCGAGGCACGCGAGGTGGCTGGCGAGATCGAGGCGCAGGGACGGCGCGCCCATGTCTTTCAACTCGACCTGGCCGACTCAGCGTCCATCGCCTCCTTCGCCACCAATGTGTGGGCCGCTCTGGGACGTGTGGATATCTGGGTGAACAACGCCGGCGCCGACATCCTCACCGGTGCCGCCGAGAAGGTTTCCGACGTCGAGAAGCTCGATCGGGTGCTGAGCGTCGACCTCCGCGGCACGGTGCTGGCCTCCTGGGAAGCCGCACGGCGGATGCGCGAGCATGACGGCCGCGGCGTGATCATCAACATGAGTTGGGACCACGTGCTCACCGGGATGGCCGGCCGGAACCCCGAAATATTCTCCGCCGCCAAGGGTGGCATCCTGAGCTTCAGCAAGTCGCTGGCGCGTTCGGTGGCGCCCAACGTGCGAGTGAACATCCTGGCTCCGGGCTGGATCGAAACGGAGTTCGGCGGCGGGCTCGACGAGCGACACCGCAGGCGAGTGGCGGAATCGACGCCGCTCCGGCGCTGGGGCACTCCCGAGGATGTGGCGCGCGCGGCCGTATTCCTGGCGTCGCGCGACGCGGCGTTCCTCACGGGGCAGGCTCTGCTGGTTGGCGGCGGAATCGTGATGTGAACTTGCAGGTACAGGGGAGGGTGAGACGATGGCCACGAAAGAGAAGACCTACAGCGAGGCCGAGACGACCGAGAAGTTGAAGGAGTTGCCCGGCTGGTACTACGAGGACGGCTGGATCCGACGGCAGTACAAGACCGACGGCTGGCCGACCACGCTCATGCTGGTGAACGCGATCGGTTACTTCGCGGAGGCGGCGTATCATCACCCCGACCTCACGGTGACGTGGGCGAAGGTGTGGGTGAAGCTGCAGAACCACGCCGCCGGTGGAATAACCGACAAGGACTTCGAGCTCGCGCGTCAGATCGAGGACGCGGCACTCTGGCGCCCGCGCGGCGGAGCGCTCGAGGGTACGCCGAACAAGTTCGTGCGCGGCGGCGACGCCAAGTAGCGCTCGCCCCCGAAATGCCAGTGGAACAACCGGCCGCGCCTGGGCACGTCCTCTTCGTCACGGGACGGCTGGCCGAGCCCGCGCTCAGGCGCACCCTCGCGACCATGTCGCCCCCCTTCGTGCACGACGTCGCGGTGATGCACATCACCGTGGCGGCGCTCATGACCACGCCGTGGATCGCGCGCTCACTCGAGGTCCCAGCGGGCACGGACCTCGTGCTCATCCCCGGCCTCTCGGAAGGCGACGTGGCGGCCATCTCCGAGAAGTTCGGCGTTCGTGCCGAGAAGGGTCCCAAGGACCTGCGCGAGATTCCCGAGTACTTCGGCCAGGCGGCGCTCAGGCGCGAGTATGGCGCGTGGGACATCGAGATAATCGCCGAGATCAACAACGCGCCCAGGCTCTCGCGCGATGCCATCCGGCGCGAGGCCGAGCGATTCAGGGAGTCGGGCGCCGATTACATAGACATCGGTTGTACTCCAGGACTCCCGTTCCCGGCGCTCGGCGACGTGGTACGCGATCTCGTGGACGCCGGAATGCGCGTGAGCGTCGACACCTTCGACCCCGGTGAGATCCTCACCGCCGTGGACGCCGGCGCGACGCTCGTGCTGAGCGTGAACGGCTCCAACCTGAGCGTGGCGCGCGAGCTGGCTGGCCGGGATGTGCGCGTGGTGGTGATCCCCGAGATCGGCGGCGATATCGACACGCTCCAACCCAGCGTGACGGCCCTCGAGGAGTGGGGAGTGCCATTCCTCATCGATCCCGTGATCGAGCCGCTAGGGTTCGGCTTCACGGCGTCCATAGAGCGCTACGCCACGGTTCGGCGCCGCTATCCGAACGCCGAGATGATGATGGGCATCGGAAACATCACCGAGCTCACCGCGGCCGACTCCACGGGGGTTAACGCGGTGCTCGTGGGGATCTGCCAGGAGCTGGGGATCCGCGCCGTGCTCACCACAGAGGTCATCACGTGGGCGCAGGGGACGATCCGCGAGGTGGACATAGCGCGTCGGCTCATGCACTACGCCATCAACAATGGTGTGGTACCCAAGCACATCGACGACCGCCTGGTGACCACACGCGATGCGAAGATCCTCGAATACAGCGAGGAGGAGCTGCGCGAGCTGCAGTCGCACATCACCGATCCCAACTTCCGCATCTTCACCGACCAGGCGGCGATCACGGTTCTCAACCGCGACAAGTTCATTCGCGGCACCGACATCCAGGAGATCTTCGCGCAGCTCGAGGTCACCGAGGCCACGCACGCGTTCTACCTGGGCAGGGAGCTGGGCAAGGCGCGGCTGGCGATCACGCTGGGCAAGACCTACCGGCAGGAAGGCGCTCTCGATTGGGGGTATCTCACGCCGGCCGACGACGTGAAATCGGAGCGCGTCCGCCTCACGCAGCGGAGCAGGAGGGCACGGGAGCCAAAGAACGGGGGCGAGAGTTGATGCAGCCCCTGGTGGAGGAGCTGTCGCCGGTTCCCGATCCCGTGGACGCGTGCGCACGCTTTCACGGTGCCCCCTACCTGGTCTTCCTGGACAGCGTCCGCGATCCCGAGCGGCTGGGCCGCTACTCATTCCTCGCCGCCGATCCGCAAACGGTGGTACGCGGCAAGGGAACGCTGGTCGAATCCTTGTCGCTCCCCGGCGGAGATGTCACTCGGCTCGAGAGCAACGCGCTGGGTTCGGTACGCTCACGGCTCGCGCCATTCATGACCGCGCCGGTGCCGGGTCTCCCCCCATTCCAGGGCGGCGCGGCCGGCTACATCGGCTACGATTGGGGCGCGGTGCTCGAGCGCTTCACCCCGCCGCGCTACGATGACCTCGGCATCCCCGACGTCATGCTAGGGATCTACGACTGGGTGGTGGCGTGGGACCACGCGGAGCACAGGTGCTGGGTGATCTCCACCGGTATGCCGGAGCTCGGCGATAGCCGCGCGAAGCGCGCGACGGCTCGCCTGCAGATGGTGAAGGCGCGACTGGCCGGCGACCCGGCGTGGTGGTCGCCAGTGCGTCAGGATCAGAGCGCGCGGGCGACATCAGCGACAATGGCGCCATCGTACCCCGTGAGCGACGTGCATCACGCCCAGGAGATCGGCCTCCGGTCATCGTTCACGCACGACGACTACCTGGACGCGGTGACGAGGGTGCGCGATTACATCGTGGCTGGCGACATCTTCCAGGCGAACATCTCGCAACGGCTGGAGGCGCCGCTCCGCGAAGACGCGTGGACGCTCTACCGTCGCCTGCGCGAGCTCAACCCCGCCCCCTTCGCCGCGTACCTCGACATGGACGGCGCGCGCGTTCTCAGCGCATCGCCAGAGCGCTTCATCCTCCTCGATGTGGACGGCGCGGTGGAAGCCCGGCCTATCAAGGGTACGCGGCCGCGCGGGATGTACCCGGAGCACGACGCCGCGCTGGGCAGGGCGCTGAGCGAGAGTATGAAGGACCGCGCCGAGAACCTCATGATCGTGGACCTGCTGCGCAACGACATCTCCCGCGTCTGCGCTTCGGGTTCGGTACGTGTCCCAGATTTATTCGCACTTGAGCACTATTCCACAGTCCACCATCTCGTATCCACGGTCACCGGTGAGCTGGAGCACGGCAGGGATGCGGTCGATCTGCTGACTGCCACGTTCCCCGGTGGCTCGATCACGGGCGCGCCCAAGGTGCGGGCGATGGAGATAATCGCCGAGCTCGAGCCGTCGTGCCGCGGTGTGTACTGCGGGTCGATCGGCTACCTGAGTCTCACCGGCGCTCTCGACACCAGCATCGTCATTCGCACCTATCTGGTGCTTGGCGAGCGGGTATATTTTAGCGTTGGAGGCGGCATCGTGGCTGATTCCGACCCTGAAGAGGAGTACCGCGAAACTCTCGACAAAGCCCGTGCACTGATCGCGGCGCTGGCCGCTGGCGAATGATCCTTCTCATCGACAACTACGACTCCTTCGTCTACAACCTCGCGCGCTACACGAGGGAGCTGGGCGGCGAGGCCCTGGTCCGGCGAAACGACGCCGTGACGCTCGACGAGATCGCCACACTCGCACCCTCGCACATCATCATCTCGCCCGGTCCCTGCTCGCCGGCCGAGGCCGGGATCTCCAACGATATCATCCGCACGTTCGGCCCCTCCACGCCCATACTCGGCGTCTGCCTGGGGCATCAATGCATCGGCGCCGCCTACGGCGCGGAGATCGTACGCGCAGGGCACGTGATGCACGGTAAGACATCGCGCATCCATCACAACGGCGAGGGGGTGTTCGCGGGCCTCCCGTCTCCCTTCCTCGCTACGCGGTATCATTCGCTCGTCATCGCCCCCGCCTCGCTACCAAGTACCCTGCGAGTGCTCGCCACCGCGGAAGACGGCGAGATCATGGCGGTGACGCACCGCGAGTACCCGGTGACCGGGGTGCAATTCCACCCCGAATCGGCGCTCACCGAGTATGGCTACCGTCTGCTCGATCGCTTCCTGAACGGCGAAGCGGCGCGGGACGCTGCGCTTCCCGACCGCGCCGATCTGGCCTTCGCTCCGCCCGCTGGCGGCGGGTTCATCCCGCCACCGGTCGCGCTGGTTCGATGAGGGCAGCTGCTCGCGCGGCATCGAGCGAGCTGCTCTGGGTCAACGGAGATCGCGTGGACCCGGGCGCGAGCCACGTCTCGGCCCTCGATCGTGGATTCACCATGGCGGATGGGCTCTTCGAGACCATGCGCGCATATCGGGGCACGATCTTCCGCGCCACGCAGCACCTCGAGCGTCTCGCCAGTGGTGCACGAGTACTCGGCATCCGGCTCCCCGACGATCTTGAGCATCGCCTGGATTCCGCCATGCGATCGGCGCACGCCGTCGGGCTGGACGAGGCGAGAGTCCGACTCACGGTGAGCCGCGGCGTCGCGGCACCCGGTCTGGCGCTCGACGACAACGCGACACCAACGGTGGTGGTAGCCGTGCAACCGGTGCCCGCATTCCCGGCCGCGCTCTATGACGCCGGCATCTCGGCGCTCACGGCCGCTGCCCGGCGGAACGAGCGCGGGGCAACCAGCGGCATCAAGACGCTCTCCTACACCGAGGCGATAGTGGCGCTGGCCCAGGCACGCGCCGCCGGCGCGGACGATGCCATTCTCCTCGACACCGAGGGCCATCTGTCGGAAGCCGCCGCGAGCAACGTCTTTCTCTACGCGCGCGGCGTGCTCGTGACCCCGCCACTCTCCTGCGGCGCTCTGCCGGGAATCACGCGAGCCGCCGTGCTGGAGATAGCGCCAGCGCTGGGCCTGGAGGTGCGGGAGCGGCCGGTGGGCGCTCAGGAGCTGGCACTCGCCGAGGAGGCGTTCCTCACCAGTTCGCTTCGTGAGATAGCGCCACTGGTGCGCGTGGATCACCGCGCGATCGGCAGCGGTACCGTGGGAGTGATGACGAGGCGCGTGATGGACGCGTTCGCCGCACTCGTCGAGCGCGAGTGCGCGCCATGATCATCGAGACCATCGTCACCTCTACGGACCCGCACGGCACCGTGAATTTCGCGCCCATGGGTGTGGAGTGGGGCGAGGATGTCATAGTCATCAAGCCGTTCCTCGATACGACCACCTTCGCCAACATCCGCGACACCCGAGTGGCGGTGGTGAACCTCACCGACGACGTGCTTCTGTTCGCGCGCGCGGCGCTCTCCGACCCCACCTTCCCCGCGCACCCGGCCGATCGGGTGCGTGGCGTGGTGCTGGATGCCGCCACATCGTGGCGCGAGGTGGAGGTGCTGACGATCGACGACACCCCTCCCCGCTCGCGCATAGAGGCGCGCGTCGTGCACCGCGGATTCCAGCGCGAATTCCTCGGCTTCAATCGCGCGCGGCACGCGGTGCTGGAGGCTGCCATACTGGCTACCCGCACGCACCTGTTGCCAGCGCCACAGGTACGTGACGATCTCGAGAAATTGCGGGTGATCGTCGAGAAGACCGCTGGCGATCGCGAGCGCGAGGCGATGGATCTCGTCACCGGCTACGTGCGCGAGAAGCTCGCGGCCGCTCCCACCACGTGATGAGAAAGCACGACGTGGCCCGATGATGGAGGGATACCTGGCATGACGGAACGTGAGGAAGGCACGGTATTCGTGGAGGCGCCGGCGCGCCTGCATTTTGGGATGCTCGATCTCAGGGGCGGGCTCGGGCGGCGATTCGGAGGGATAGGAGTAGCGATCCCCTCGCCCTCACTTCTGCTGGAGGCATCGGCCGACGACACGCTGCACGCGGACGGGCCGTCGAGTGAGCGGGCGTGTGAGTTCGGACGCCGCTTCATGGAGCATCACGGGCTCGAGGGCGGTGCGCACATCCGCGTACACCGGGCCATCCCCTCGCACGCGGGGCTGGGTTCCGGGACCCAGCTCGCGCTCGCGGTGGCACGCGCGCTCGCCGAGTTGTACTCGCTGCCCACCGACGCCCCATTACTCGCGAAGGCCGTGGGTCGGGCGCGCCGGTCGGCGATCGGCACCTGGATCTTCGCCAAGGGTGGCTTCGTGCTCGAGGGCGGACGGCGCAAAGGCGATCGTGACCCCGCCCCCCTGCTCGCCCGCTATGCACTGCCGGCAAACTGGCGCTATGTAGCCGCTATTCCGCCGGGCAAGGTAGGAATGAGTGGCGAGAAGGAAGCCGCGGCATTCGCGCGCCTCCCGCCACCTCCCGAACGGGGAGTCATGCGCGTCTCACATCTGGTGCTCATGTCGCTTCTCCCGGCTCTGGTGGAGAAGGACCTGCATGCATTCGGGCACGCGCTGACCGAAATACAGTGCATAAACGGACGCTGGTTTGCGCCTGCCCAGGGTGGCGCCTTCTCGCCGGGACTGAGCAACACTCTGGTGGAGCGGATGAGCGAGTGGGGCGCCGCGGGCGTCGGTCAGAGCTCGTGGGGCCCGGCGGTGTATGGCATCGTGGGGGGTGACGCGGCCGCCGATTCGCTGGCCGCCCGCATGCGCGAGGAGATCGGCGTCGAGGGCGCTGAGAAGGATGGGGGCAGCGAGGCGGGCGTGGTGTACACCGGTGCATTCGCCAATGGCGGTGCCCGGGTGTGGCGTGGCTGAGAGCAGGGGAAGGGAAGAGGGAGAGGCCGGTTAGCTCAGAACACGAGATTGTTGCCTCGTGAGTAGCCGTAGGTGCCCGGAGAGCTCAGCGTATTGCCCAGTTCACAGTTGGTTTCGAATTCGCTATAGAGTATGCAGAACACGCCGGGCGTTTTCCATCGTTCGCGCCACATCCCCATCACGAAGCGATCGGGCCCGGAGAAGACGATATATGGCTGGCCATGGAATTTCGCGATGTGCGTGTGGACCGTACCAAGCCATTCGGGAGGTCCGCACAATCTGAGCGATGGCAACGCCGAGATATTCGCGGAATCGGCGTGGATAGATTCCAATGGCTCTACGCGCGTGATGTAAACCACATCCCGGTAGACGTACCCACCGAGGCAGGCCACACGTTCTTCCCTCGCCTCGATGCTGCTTGCCCAGAGTCCGTGGAGTATTCCGCGTGCGCGGGCGGCGAACCGGAACGTTCCCTGATTGAATGGTGTCTCTGGTTGATCCGGTCCGACGTCCTGTGCACTGGCCGCGGAAGCCGAAGAGGCCGGTAGAACGGCCAACACGGCGGTGAGGACGAGAGCCGCTCGAAGCCAGTGACGGCGTGGCGAGTGAGGTTCATCGAGAGCCATGGAGTACTCCGTTTCACAGGAACGGCGAGTTGCGCAACTCCCGTTCCGCCCGCGGCGCGGTGCCGGGGTTGGCAATGACTTTCAGCGAGGTAAAGCGATGCCCGCGAGTAAAGATTCGATCCGTGCCATGCGCCATCCCCAACGCTGGCTGGCGGTGCTACGCGTCGTCGTGGGCCTATGGTTTCTGAAGAGTTTACTCACCAAGTTGACCATAGTCCTGGCCTGGGGCTTCCTGCCGGTACCAGCTGCGACTGACCGCTGGGTCACCGTGATGCCGAAGCTCATCGCCAGGTACGCAGCGGAAAATCCCATCGAGTGGTATCGCGACTTCCTGCTGAACGTGGTAATCCCCAACAGCCACCTCTTCGCGCACCTCACGGCTCTGGGCGAGGTAGCCATCGGCATCTCCCTCACGCTGGGATTCCTCACGACCCTCGGCGCCTTCCTCGGCTCCATCCAGGTGATCTTCTACGGCCTCGCCGTGCAGCACATGAGCTCCGGGCAACAGGGATTTCACGTGATGCTGTTCTCGATGATGGTCGCGTTTTTCTTCGCCCGTGCCGGCCGATACCTGGGAATCGACGCCTGGCTGGTGCGTCGCTACCCGGCATCGGTGTGGGCAAGGCTGGGGTGATCGGCGGGGCCAGGGTCCGGCCCGTTGTGCGGGCCGTTCCCTGAACCCCGTCAATTACTTCTTGACGTGCGGTCTGCCTGGTACCAGGCTGCCGTTGCTGCGTGCCTTGACGTACCTGTATAGATGCTCGATCTGCGCGCTGTCGAGCAACGTCTTCCAGGACGGCATTCCCTTCGGCAGCCGTCCTTCCATCACCGTGTGAATGAATACTTCGTGCGTCACGCTGCCCTCAGGTCCTACCGAATGGCGGAGGTTGGGCGCGATGTCGCTACCCATGGCATCCGTGCCGTGGCAGCGGTAGCAGTACACGTGGAAGAATTTCCAGCCATCGTACTCTTCTGGAGTCACTAGCAGGCTGTCGGTCCTGGCCGCGGCGACCTGGGTGGCGGCCGGCTCGGGCTTGGTAGCGGCTGTCTCGGTAGCGGCAGCCTTGGGTGCAGCGGGCTTGGCTTCCGTGGGAGTTGCCGGTGGGCTGCTCGCCTTCGCTGCCGCGGTACGCTTGGGTTCCGGCGAAGGCTGTTTGGCCGCCGCCTTGGGGGCGGCTGGCTGAGTCGCGGGCTGCGAGACGCTCGCGGCCGCCGTCTCGCTACTG
>DATCXG010000193.1:0-4144 GCA_036565945.1 Gemmatimonadaceae bacterium | reverse complement strand
CCGAGACCAGCATCCAGAGCGGTGCGCCAGACCAGGCCGAGAACCGGAACTCCGAGGTTCGCGGAGAGCGATCGGCCGCCGCCCAGTGCCAGCTCCGCCCGCACGGTGGGCGCCAAAGATGCTATCGCGAGACCGTGCGTTGCCGTGGCGGACACCGGCCCTCCATAGCGGTGTCGCTCGCCCAATAGATCGCCGAACAGTGCTCCGCCCGCGAACCATTCGAAGGCGCCAGCGCGCGACCCTGGCATTCTCTTCTGATAGCCCACTCTGAGCCGACCGGCGATCTGACTTTCCCGTGGTCGGGAACCGACGGTAATTTCTGAAGTCGCGGAGATGCGCGTCACTCCGAGCTCCACGCTCAGCAGGTCGCGCTCCGTGCGCCGCTCGTATCCCACGCCAGCCAGGGGACCTAGACCGGCATACACCACGGGCGAGGCAAGCTCGTCGCGCTGAGTGCCGTGCTGCAGCCCGAGAGTCAGAGCGATCTGGTCTCTCGGCTGGCCAACCGTCTGCGTCGCTACCTGCGTGCTCGCCTGCTCGGGCGATGCGAGCAACGAGCAGAGCATCACCAATGGTGCGATCATGGCCGCCGCAAGCTCACTACGAATATGCATCTCCACAGCACCCCCGACCCCGAGAATAGTTTCCAGGATCTGAACCGCTACAATAATGACCGGGAGCCCAGACAGATGAGAATCCTTGCCGCACAAGGCCGTCGCCACGGCCTGGTTGTCTACCAGTTAGTACTGATGCTCCTCGCCGTAGCACTGCTCATAGGCCTGCTACTATATGTGAGCAGGCGCGCCCCCGCGGCGCCAGAGACCGTGACGCAGGATACGACGACCGTGAGCATGACTACGGGGTTGACTACGGGGTTCAGGGTTCAGGGAGCAGGGTTCAGGAACTACCTCTGGGTAGAGAGATCTACGCCAGGAGCACGTGCCTGAACCCTGAATCCTGAACCCTGCCCCCCGTAGTCAACCCTGTACTTCCCCCTCCCCGCACCGATTATGTTTCCAGCATGAACATTGAGATCACTCCCAAGAAGACCGAGGGGCTCGAGCGCCTGCTCGCGGTAACGGTTCCCGTCGAGGAGGTGCGCAGCGCTGAAGATCGCGCCGCACATAGATACGCACGACAGGTCCGGCTGCCTGGCTTCCGGCCGGGCAAGGCACCGACGTCGATGGTGCGGAAGAAATTCGCCGACGCCATCCGGCAGGAAGCGATCGAGTCCGTTGTGCAGGAGGCGTTCAAGGAGGTGCTCGAGCGCGAGAAGCTCGACCTCGCCACGCAGCCTCACGTACACGATCTCAAGTTCGACGACGGGGAGCCACTCACGTTCGAGTTGCACCTGGAGGTCCGCCCCAACCTCGAGCTTCCCCGCACCACCGGATTCAAGGTGGAGCGCAAGGTGCGGCCGGTGACGGACGAGCAGTTGCTCGAGCAGCTCGATGAGCTACGCGAGGACAAGGCGATCTGGACCCCGGTCGATGAGCGCGCGCTTGCGGGCGACATGGTGACGGTGCAGCTGGCCACCGCCGAGGATTCTGGCGAGATCGGCGAGGCACGCGAATTCCGCATCGTACTCGGTGCCGGCCAGGCTCTCCCCGCGATCGAGGAGGTCATCACCGAGACCGCGCCAGGCGCCACCACCGAGCGACCGGTGAAGTGGCCCGACGATTTCCCCGACGAGGAACAGCGGGGCAAGACGAAGACGGTGCGGGTGACGGTGGAGGAGGTGAAGCGGAAGACGCTCCCCGCGCTCGACGATGCATTCGCGCGTGAAGCTGGCGACTTCGAATCGCTGGACGTTCTCCGGAGCACCGTGCGCGAGGACCTGGTGAAGCACGCCGAGCGAGAGGCTGACGCCGAGGTGAGGCAGAAGCTGGTGGACGAGATCATCGCGGCCAACCCGTTCGATGTGCCGCAGAGTTGGGTGGCGCGTCTCGTGGATGCGTACCTGGAGACCTACCAGGTTCCGGAGGAGGAGCGGGAGCGCTTCCGCAATGAGTTCCGGCCAATGGCCGAGCGGCAGGTACGTCGCGACCTCGTGGTGGGCGCGATCGCCAAGCGCGAGGGCCTCGAGGCCTCCGAAGCAGACATTGACGCGCGTGTGATGGAGGTGGCTGAGAAACGAGGGACCGAACCCGGCCAGGTGTATGCCTCTCTGTCGAAGGCCGGTCGCATTAGCGAGTTGGAGCGGAATATCACCGAAGAGAAGGTGTTCGCCTGGCTCACGGAGAAGAACACGGTAGAACAATGACTGACATTCCAATGGCAACCATCTATCCACCGTATGTGATCGAGCGCTCCAGCCGCGGCGAGCGGACGTACGACATCTTCTCGCGCCTCTTGATGGACCGCATCGTATTCCTCGGCACTCCGGTGACAGACGATGTGGCGAACATCGTGATCGCTCAGCTACTGTTCCTCCAGGCTGACAATCCGGAGCGCGACATCAACCTGTACATCAACTCACCAGGCGGCAGCGTGTCGGCCGGTCTGGCGATCTACGACACGATGCAGTTCCTCACGGCGCCCATCAGGACTATCTGCATGGGTATGGCTGCGAGCATGGGAGCGTTCCTTCTCACGGCGGGAACGGCGGGCAAGCGGATGGCGCTGCCGCACTCTCGGATCATGATCCATCAGCCGTCACAGAGTGGTGGCGGAGGGACGGCATCGGACATCGAGATCCAGGCGAAGGAGATTCTCTACCTGCGCGCGAAGATGAACGAGCTCATGGCCAAGCACACCGGCAGACCGATGGAGCAGATCGAGCGCGACACCGATCGTGACCGGTTCATGTCGGCTGAGGAGGCGAAGGAGTACGGTATCATCGACAGCGTGATCGTACAGCAGCGCGCGATCGAGGCTGTGGAGAAGAAAGTGGCCTTGTGAAAAGATTCACTAGGCCGGCAGGTTTCGAACTGCTTGACCGCATTTCTGGTGCGTGTTAAGTATTCCGGCGCTCCCAGCGCGTTCCGTCAATCCTGACGTGTCGTCACCCGCTTCATCTCGCAACGCGGAATCCTATGTCGCACGATAAACACCTGCGCTGCTCGTTCTGCGGAAAGTCCAAAGACTCCGTCCGGAAGTTCATCTCCGGACCATCGGTCTACATCTGCAACGAATGCATCTCCCTCTGTAACGAGATCCTCGCCGAAGATGAAGAGCGCGAGGTCGCGGAGGCGATCACCCAGGTCCCCACGCCGCAGGAGATCAAGGACGTCCTCGACCAGTACGTGATCGGACAGGAGCGAGCCAAGAAGGCGCTCTCGGTGGCCGTCTATAACCACTATAAGCGCATCAACTGCTCCTCCGGACGCGACGACGATGTGGAGCTCGACAAGTCGAACATCCTCCTCATCGGTCCCACCGGCGTCGGCAAGACTCTTCTCGCCCAGACGCTGGCCCGCATCCTCGATGTTCCGTTCACCATCGCTGACGCCACCACTCTAACCGAGGCTGGCTACGTTGGCGAGGACGTGGAGAACATCCTCGTTCGCCTGCTCCAGGCTGGCGAGTTCAACGTTGCCGAGTGCGAGCGCGGGATCGTCTACATCGACGAGATCGACAAGGTGGCGCGGAAGAGCGAGAACCCGAGCATCACGCGCGACGTCTCCGGCGAGGGTGTCCAACAGGCGCTGCTCAAGATCCTCGAGGGAACCGTGGCTTCCGTTCCGCCACAGGGCGGGCGCAAGCATCCGCAGCAGGAGTACATCCAGATCAACACCAAGGACATTCTCTTCATCTGCGGCGGCGCATTCGACGGGCTCGAGAAGATCATCGAAGCCCGTATCGGCCGCAGGCAGATTGGCTTCACCAAGGAAGAGGTGCAGAGCGGGAAGGCCGACAATCTCGCGAAGAATCCGTTCGCGGAAGTCGAGCCCGACGACATGCTGCGTTACGGCCTGATCCCCGAACTGGTGGGTCGTCTCCCGGTCACGGTGGCACTCGAGGCGCTCGACGAGAATTCCCTGGTGCGCATTCTCAAGGAGCCCAAGAACGCGCTCACCAAGCAGTACACCAAGCTGTTCGAGCTCGAGGATGTGAAGATCACCTTCGACGAAGCGGCGCTCCGTGCGATCGCCACCAAGGCGATCAAGCGCGGCACTGGCGCCCGCGGTCTCAGAGCGATCGT
>DATCXG010000190.1:0-11624 GCA_036565945.1 Gemmatimonadaceae bacterium | reverse complement strand
AAAAGCTTTGGGAACGGCTCTACGCCTCGGGCTCCGGGCGTGGCACTCGAGGCTCCTGAGAGCCTCTGGCTCCCACTCGCCTCGGGGAGGGGAACTCCGAATGCAATTCCCAAGAAAACATTCGCTTTTGCAGTTGCCTCGTAGTTTGCAGTTCTCTCCGTGTCTCCGTGCCTCCGTGGTTCATGCCGTTGCAGTTCTCTCTTGCTGTTCTCGCTTGCTGTCCTCTTTCAGTTCTCCGTGCTGCAGGTAAGCAGTTGCAGTTCCGGAGCCGCGGTGATTCTCACGAGCCACGCTCTCCTTGCAAGTGATCTGTCCACTCCTATAATAGACCCACTGAGCACAGCAGTTTTCCGAAGCCTGTACCTGGGTCCTCACTTTCCCGAAATCACGTCCGGAGGGATGCGGGCGGCGGCCGGATCGAAATCGGCTGTGGAAAGGATATATTTCGGTCCTACCCACCACGCTTCGAGATCCGGCTGCCCTTCCTACCCGGCTAGCTACCACCGGTAGCGTTCTTCCCGGCGCATCTCTATAGTAAAGAAGCAGTCATGAACGAGTAGAGAAGCAGTCGTGAACGCGATCTCCATCTTCCTCGCACGCGAAGAGTCATGCCTACTCTGACGATCAATGGGCGCAAGGTCACTGCGCCAGATGGCGCCACCATTCTCGAGGCGGCGCGCTCCACCGGAATTGACATCCCTACCTTCTGCTGGTACCCCAAGCTTCCGGTGGTCGGTAACTGCCGGATCTGCCTGGTGTCGGTGGAGGGCAACCCCAAGCTCGTCCCGTCGTGCGCAGCGAAGGCCGAGGACGGCCAGGTGGTGACCACGGAGAGTATGTCCGCGGTGGCGAATCGAAAGGCCGTGCTCTCGATGCTCCTCGAGCGCTACCCGGTGGATGACATACCCGACGGTGCCGCCCGCAACGAGTTCGAGGAGGTCGTTCGCAGATACGGCGTGTCCACGACCAAGCGCTCGACATTGCCGCTGCGCCAGGGCGACGAACGCGAGGGAGACCCGCTCATCCAGCACGACATGTCCACCTGCATCATGTGCACGCGCTGCGTGCGCGCGTGCGCGGACCTACAGGTAATTGGCGTTCTCGACGTCGCTATGCGCGGCGAGCACGCGGAGATAATCGTGGGCGCCGATGGCAATCCCGAGCATGCTGGCTGTACCTGGTGCGGCGAGTGCGTCCGGGTCTGCCCCACCGGTGCGATCCACGACATCATCCCGCTGGCCAAGATGAAGGTCCAGTCGCTGCAGGAGCCCGCTCACAAGGTGCGCAGCGTATGTCCCTACTGTGCCGTGGGGTGCCAGGTAGACCTCGAGGTGCGCGGCAACGACATCCAGCGCGTGGTCAGTCCGTGGATCGAAGAGAACACTCCCAACCAGGGATCCACGTGTGTGAAGGGGCGCTTCGGGTTCGACTTCGCCATGCACCGCGACCGCCTCACCAAGCCGCTCATCCGTCGCGGGTGGGTGAAGCGCGACGGGCAGTGGAGCTGGGAACCGAGTGCGGAGCAGACGGAGGCGTGGGGCCGGCGCGGCGGACCGTGGCAACCGATACAGGTCGAGGGTCGCACGAAGAAGCGGCGGCCCAAGTTCAACCCGCTGCGTGCCCTCCCGCTCACCGAAGCCCCGTTGGCCGATGCACGCGACCGCGTGGCCACCCCTGCGGAATGGTACGAGCCGTTCCGCGAGGCCACCTGGGAGGAGGCGATGGATCTCACCGCCTCGCGACTCACGAAGCTGCGCAACGAGCGCGGCCCCGAGAGCATCGCCGTCTTCTCGTCGGCCAAGTGCACGAACGAGGAGAACTACCTGATCTCTCGCTTCATACGCGCGGGAATGGGTAGCAACAACATCGACCACTGCACCCGGATGTGCCACGCGTCCTCGGTGAGTGCCATGCAGCGCTCCATGAATACGAGCGCCGCCACAGGCTCAATGCGCGAGGTCGAGCACGAGAGCGACGTGATCTTCATCCTGGGCGCGAACACCACGGAATCGCATCCGGTCTTCGGCGCTGCGATCAAGCGGGCGCAGCGCCGCGGTGCGAAGCTCATCGTGGCCGACCCGCGTCGTATCGAGCTGGCCGCTCGAGCTGACATCCACCTTCAGATGCTCCCCGGCACCGACGTCGCGCTGCTCAACTCGATGCTCAACCACATCCTGGCGATGGGTCTCGAGAACCGCGAATACATCGACGCGCACACTCATGGCTTCGACGCGGTAGCCGAGGCAGTGAAACCGTACACGCCGGAGCGCGGCGAGGCGATCACGGGTATCAGCGCCGATCTGATCCGAGCCGCCGCCGAGACCTATGCGCGCGGCCCGAAGTCGGCCACGCTCTGGGCCATGGGCCTCACCCAGCACCACACCGGCACCGACATCGTCACCTCGCTCCTCAACCTGCTGCTCTCCTGCGGGATGATCGGGCGCTGGGGCGCGCCGATGATGCCCATCCGCGGGCAGAACAACGTGCAGGGCGCGGGCGACATGGGCGCGGCCCCCATGACTTACTCCGACTACCGGTCCATCGCCGACCCCGCGGTTCGCGCCGAGCATGCAAAAGTCTGGGGCGTTCCCGAGGATCGCATCCCACTGCAGGAGGGGCTCAAGGCCACCGAGGTAGTGATGGAGGGGAGCCCGGTTCACGGCATGTACATCATGGGTGAGAAC
Organism: Gemmatimonadaceae bacterium; assembly: GCA_036565945.1. GTDB lineage: Bacteria > Gemmatimonadota > Gemmatimonadetes > Gemmatimonadales > Gemmatimonadaceae > JADGGM01. The sequence continues at coordinate 8,940 of DATCXG010000190.1, read as the reverse complement.
CCTATGCTCTCCGATCCCAACATCTCGCACGCCGAGAACTGGTTCCGCGAGCTCGACTTCCTCGTGGTGCAGGACCTCTTCCTCACGGAGACCGCGCGCTACGGGGATGTGGTGCTCCCGGGTGCGTCGTTCGCCGAGAAGACCGGGACCTTCGTGAACACGGAGCGGCGCATCCAGATCGCCCGCAAGGCAATCGAGCCGCCGGGCGAGGCGCGCTCGGACCTCGACATCCTCATCGATCTCTCCAACCGCGTCGGACTCCGCTCGCCGTACGCCGATGCGAGCGAGGTCATGGACGAGATAGCTCAATTGACCCCATCGTGGCGCGGAGTCTCGTACTCGCGGCTCGAAGGCCCGGGTATGCAGTACCCCGTTCCGGACGCCAAGTCGCCGGGAACGCCTTTCCTATTCGCCAACGGCTTCCCAACCTCCGACGGCAAGGCGACGCTCGTTCCAGTGGAGTTCCTCCCGCCAAACGAGCTGCCGGACGACGAGTTCCCGTTCTTCATGAACACAGGTCGCCAGCTCTACCACTGGCACACCGGCACGATGTCGCGGCGCTCCACGGGGCTCGATTCGCGCGAGCCCACGCCCACGGTGGAGATCTCGGTGGACGACGCACGCGAGCTGGGAGTCGGCGACGGCGACCCGGTGCGGATCACCTCACGGCGGGGCTCGATGATCATCAACGCGCGCATCTCTGAGCGCGTGGCACACCGGCAGGTGTTCGTCCCCATGCACTATCGGGAGGCAGCGGCCAACCTGCTCACGAACTCGGCACAGCTCGATCCATACGCTAAGATCCCGGAGTTCAAGGTGAGCGCAGTGCGCGTGGAAGCGGTGAAGGAAACTGCTCATACCACCGAGGACTGGAACTGGAGCGGGAGGGCGGAGCTGGTGGCGGGAGACGACTGAGGGCTGTACTGAGGACGTACGGAAGACGAATGAGGGCCAGCGCTGAAGCAGCGCTGGCCCTCATTCGTTGAAGGAAGTGACACACCGAGGATTCACTTCGCTGCTCACTTCACCTGGTCGAGCAGTACACGAAGGGAGCCCCACTGAGCTCGGTGAATCACCGGGATTCACGCCGCTCACCTCCCCAGCGCGAGCAGCGCATCCGCGCCGGCAATGAAAATCGCGTCGGACTTGGCGAGCGGGAGCCCTCCAAAGCGCCGAACTCCCTCGCCGGGCGGGGCGACCAACCAGAGCTCTTCCCCCGTGTGCGAGTCGTAGGCGCCCATGCTCTGCTGATTGTCGAAGAGGACGTAAACCGTGTTACCATCGGTGACGATCGGACCGACGGGATGCCCGTTGCTAGCGGTGGTGGTCCAGCGCTGATCGCCCGTGGCCGGATCGAGCCCGACAATCGTGCCGGTGATCGAGGTGGCCACGAGTACATCCCCAGCGAGCACCACCCACCGTCCGAAGCCTCTCGCTCCCTGGCCGGGAGGGGGATGAATGTGTCGAGGTCGATTCCACTGAACGTCCAGCGCGGCTCGCCGGTGGTGCGGTCAAACGCATGGAGTCCACCGTCCCCGTAGACGGCCACGTCGCCAGCAAGGATCACGTTGACGCCGCCGAGCGTGTGGGGAGCCATGCTGCTCATAGCGCCACGCCAGCGAACGGCGCCGGTAGCACGATCCACCGCGACCAACTCGTGCTGCATGGTGCCGAAGTACACGGTACTCGGATCGGCGGCGGGCTGGCCGAGCCCCGGTGCGGGAGTGCTCCAGAGCACTCGACCTTCCTCGGGACCAGTGCTGGAGTCGCCGCAGGCTGCGGTGATCAGCGAGATGGTATGATGCCGAGGAACAACGTGCGGGAACGACTGCGGTGCGGCGCCACGATATCGGAGCGACACATGAGATACCCCTCCCCTGAGGTCCCAGATCATTCGGAGCCGACAAAGTCACCTGCACTGCTCGACCATCACCGCATTCGCAGCCGCGCCAGATCACGTCACCACTCCGCATCGCCCGCAAGGACGCGTCTGACATATACGTGATATCGCGACCTGGAATCATCTAGATTCCCAGCGGTGCAGATATCAGGGAGGAGGCAGCACTCCGTTTTCGACGCCCTCGCCCAGTGATCCCAGCAACATTGTAGCACTCCATACAATCCATTTTCCCATAGACCGGGGAGCATGAACCGATGGATCTCGGACTCGATGGAAAGACAGCGCTGGTCACCGGCGCCTCGGCGGGACTCGGCCGCGCGGTCGCGCGCGCGCTGGCGCTCGAGGGCGCATCGGTGGCGATCGTGGCCCGGCGGCGGGATGAGCTCGCGCACGTAGCGGCAGAGATCACGGCCGAATCGCGACGGCGAGTGCTCCCGCTGGTGGCCGATGTGACCGACGAGGAAGCCATCACCGCCGCCGTCCGGGAGGCCGCCGAGATGCTCGGCCCGATCGACATCCTCGTGGGCAACGCGGGTGGGCCACCCTCCACCGCGGTGATGGACACCACGCTCGAGCAGTTCCGCGATGGCTTGGAGCTCAGCCTCCTCTCGCAGATTCGCCTGGCCCAGCTCTGCGTGCCGGCCATGCGTGAGAGGCGCTGGGGGCGGGTGGTGTTCCTCACGTCTATCGCGGCCAAGCAGCCGATGCCGCAACTCGTGCTCTCGAATACCGCTCGCGCAGGCCTCGCCGGTTTCGCCAAGACACTTGCTACCGACTGCGCGCGCGACAATGTCCTGGTGAACGTGATCCTCACCGGCCACTTCAGGACCGACCGTTCCACGACGCTGGCCGCGACACGCTCCCAACGCGAAGGGATCCCGATGGAGCAGGTGCTGCGCGAGAACGACCTGCGGGTCCCCATGCAACGTTCCGGCGACCCGGCCGAGCTCGCGGCCGTGGTGGCATTCCTGGCCTCCGAGCGCGCCAGCTTCGTCACCGGCACGGCCATCGCTGTGGACGGCGGGTCCACGGCGACGGTGTTCTGACCACTGGCGTCCAAACACGCGTCCTATCACCTTTCTTCCCGCAGGCCGCTATGAGGCAGCACCTTCAACCCGGCCGGCGCTCCCCTGTCGCATTCTTCCGCGCGGGACCCGCCACCGAGTTTTCCGAAATTCATCGCATCACAACAGCGTGACTATTCAGTGGAGTCGATGACCGCGTGAGAGCACTGGTCAAGGAAACCTCGGCGCCAGGGTTCGTCCTGGCTGACGTCCCCGAACCCACTATCCGGGACGACGAAGTCCTGATCCGCGTGCGCCGCGCGGGCGTCTGCGGAACCGACGTGCACATCTACGAGTGGGACGAGTGGGCCCGCGGGCGATGCCGGCCGCCATTCATAGTAGGCCACGAGTTCGCCGGCGACGTCGCTCAGGTGGGTGCACTGGTCACGGATGTGAAGGTGGGTGACCGCGTCACCGCCGAGGGCCACATCGTGGACGGACGCTGCCTGCTCTGCCGTACAGGTAATTCACACGCCTGCCCCCACGCGCGGGTGATCGGCGTGGACCGCGACGGCTGCTTCGCCGACTACATCGCGATGCCCGCTACCAACGTGTGGCACCTGGACGACGACACCTCGTACGACATCGGCGGGATTCATGACCCGATGGGGAACGCCTTCCATACCGCTCTCACGGCCGACATCCCTGGCGCCACGGTTCTCGTTACCGGGTGCGGCCCGATCGGGATCTTCGCGGTAGGCATCTGCCGGGCGGCAGGCGCCTCGCGCATCATAGCCTCCGATGTCAACGACATCCGCCTCGGGCTGGCCAGGCAGATGGGGGCGCACGACGCCGTCCACCCGGACCAGGTGGCGGATGTCGTCAAGCAAGCGACTGACGGTCTCGGTGTGGACGTGGTGCTCGAGATGTCGGGAAACCCATCGGCCATCCACCAGGCATTCGCGCTCGTGCGGCCCGCGGGCCGCATCCAGATGCTCGGCGTCCCCGCGCGTCCGATCGAATTCAACTTCGCCACCGAGCTGGTATTCAAGGGCGTCACGGTCTATGGAGTGACCGGCCGACGGATGTACGACACCTGGCACAAGATGACGCGATTCCTGCGCTCGGGTGAGTTCGACCCGACCCCCGTGATCACGCACCGTTTCCCGCTCGAGTGCGCGGACGACGCCATCCGCGCCATCAAGTCCGGCCAGGCCGGGAAGGTCATCTTCGAGATAGCCTGACGCTCACGCCAGGCGCGGAGCAGCAGGTGAAAATCCCATCACACTCACCACCGGTTCAATGAATAGCAGCTTCAAGACTTCCCTCTCGTCGGCCATCGATCAGTTCAAGAAAGACGGGGTCTACAAGCGCCTCAACTATCTCGAGTCGCCGCAGGCGGCGCGGGTACGGATGGAAGGGCGCGGTGAAGTCCTGATCCTATCGTCGAACAACTACCTCGGCCTCTCCAACGAGCCGAGCGTGGTGCAGGCGGGGAAGGCTGCCCTCGACAAGTTCGGGGCTGGCACGGGGAGCGTCCGCTTCATCTGCGGCACCTTCACCATCCACCGCGAGGTGGAGCAGGCGCTGGCCAACTTCGTGGGCACCGAGTCGGCGCTCACGTACGTGTCGGCGTGGAACGCGAACGAGGGACTCACGGCGTCCATAGCTGAAGAGGGCGACGTGGTGATCTCCGACGCGTTGAACCATGCGTCGATCATCGACTCCATGCGCCTGGCTAAGTCGATCACCAAGTGCACCACGGCGGTCTACAAGCACTCCGACATGGACGACCTGAAGGCCCGTCTCGAGAGTGCGCGCGGCGCACGTCGGCGGGTGATCTGGACCGACGGCGTCTTCTCCATGGAGGGCGACATCGCCCGGCTGCCGGAGATCCTCCAGCTCGCCCGCGACTACGATGCGATCGTGGTCATGGACGACTCGCACGGCACCGGCGTGCTGGGCGAGCGCGGGCGCGGCACCGCCGAGTACCACGGCGTGCTCGGGGAGGTGGACATCATCACCTCCACGCTCGGCAAGGCTCTGGGCGGCGCAGCCGGTGGCTTCACCGCAGGTCCAGCGGCACTCACCGACTACCTCACGCAACGCTCGCGTCCACAGCTATTCTCCAACGCGCTGCCGCCCACCGTAGCGGCCAGCTCGTTGGCTGCGGTACGATACCTTGAACAGCACCCGGAACGCGTCGCCAAGCTGCGGGAGAACACCCACTACTTCCGGGGCGCCATCACCGAAGCAGGCTTCAAGCCGCTGGCCGGCGCCACATCCATCGTTCCCATCATCGTGGGCGAGACAGCGCTGGCGATCGCCATGAGCGAGAAGATGCTCGACGAGGGAGTCTTCGTGACGGGCTTCGGTTATCCGGTTGTGCCGCAGGGACACGCGCGCATCCGCTGCCAGCTCTCGGCCGACCACACGCATGACGATCTCGACCTTGCTGTGAAAGCCTTCAAAAAAGTGGGACGCGAGTTGGGGCTGCTGAAGTAAGATCAGGCGGCCGCCAGACTCACGCGGATGACCAGCCGCCGCCAGCTGGCCACATCGTCCGTCCCGACCTTCTCGACCTTCGCCCCGCACCGGCCACCGCCCAGCATCCAGGGCACCAGCCAGCACGAAACAGTGTAGGGCAAGTGGCCCACCACATCGCCGCCCCTGGCGTGCACCCAGACGGCCGGGTTGTCGGTGCCAGGTGGGTCGGGAACGAGTATCAGCCGGTCGCCCGCGTGGAGTCGGTGAACGACATCCATCCGCTGCCCGAAGACGGTCCCATAGACCGCGCTCCTGAACTCGTCTATGTGGTGGGGCACCGCGTGTCCTCTCATGATGGCCCTCCCGGCGCAGGCGAAGACGATAACACCCACTCCCATCGCGGCGCGCCGACCTCACCGGCAAGCCACTGCCCCCGGCCCCCTCCGGCAAGCTGGCCCCAGCACTGCCGCGGGTCAAGCAGAACAACGGGGGGTTTAACTACGGGGTTCAGGGTTCAGGAGGTGAGGGAACTGACAGGGGGCAGGAACTACCTCTGGGTAGAGATCTCAACCCCGAGGTAGTTCCTGCCCCCTGAACCCTGAACCCTGCCCCCCGTAGTTCCCCGTGACCACTTCCCTGCCCGCCTCGTCTCTGACATGAATATTCGCTCCTTAATGCCTCCCTTCTCCATAATCCGAATGAGGAGTTTCTCCATGCGCACGGTCCGGTGGCTGACGTCCGGGCTCGCCCTTGTGGCGCTCATACCGTCGCTCGGCGCGGCCCAGTCGTCCCGTCTCTTCCAGGACTCCTGGTTCTGGGGTGCGAAGGGCGGTGTGATGTCGTTCGCCACGACAGCCGATGGGAACACCGCGGCTCCGCTCGTCGGTGCTGAGTGGTTGATCACCCGCACTCGCGCCGCGCTGTACATCTCTGGCGAGCAATCATTCTTCAAGGCGACATCATCGGTGCAGGACCCATTCGGGCAGGAGTACCGAGTGGCGATGCGCGACATGCGCCGCTACACCGCTGCCGCTCTCGCCTTCCCCGTAGCGTGGGGGACAGTGCGTCCGTATGCTGGAGTAGGGTTCTCGCTGAACAACATTCAGCGCACCGCTCTCGTGGACCAGCCTACGAATGACACCACCCTCGCTTTCGTGACTGGAGAGATGGAGCACCAGAAGGATCGCACTTCCTTCATCAGCATGGCGGGAATCCAGGCGCAGTACAGGCGGGTCTCGATCTTCGGCCAGGTCACCTATATGCCTGCCAAGAGCGACTTCCTTCTGAACGATCGCTCCACGTACATCCTCGAGGCAGGAGTGCGGTACAACTTCAGCTCGTCGGTCGACAAGCTGAGGTAGAAGAACCCGGAATCAGGGATCGGGAGAGAGCAACTCCTGGTCTCTGATTCCGGCCTCGCCGTCCCTGTCCCGGGCGGCCTCCTCGAGCACCCGCAGCACGTTCCCCCCCAGCATCTTCTTCGTGGCCTCTTCCGAGTAGCCACGATCGAGTAGCGCCTGTGCGACGCGCGGCATGGCAGTCACGTCCGCCATCTGTGCCGGCGTCGCGCTGATGCCATCGAAGTCACTCCCCAATGCGCCCACGTGGTCCTCTCCGGCTACACGCGCGATGTGGTCGATGTGGTCGATCAGCAGAGCTAGTGGCGTGGGAGGAATGGCAGCCATCATCGTCCTGCGCAGCGCCTCGGCGTCGGGCGCGTGCGTCGACTGGCCCCCGCTACCGTCGCCCTCCGACGATCGGCGCGCATCGACCGCCGATTCCACGTCGTCCATGGCCACCCGATACCGCGTCTCGATGAAGCGCGGGAAGAAGTTCACCTGTACCACCCCTCCATTCTTCGCGATCGCGCGGAGCTGGTGGTCGGTGAGGTTGCGGGGGTGATCGGAGATGGCGCGCGCGCAGGAGTGCGAGGCGATCACACTCGAGCGCGAGACAGCGATCGCATCATAGAACGTCTCCTCGGACGTGTGGGAGAGATCCACCAGCATACCGAGCCTGTTCATCTCCCGGATCACATTCTCTCCGAACGGAGTGAGACCGCCGGTGCGGGTTCCCCCCGAGCCGATGGACGAGCCAGCCCACTGGTTCCCATTGTTCCAGGTGAGCGTGAGATAGCTCGCGCCGCGCATGCGCAGCTCGCGAAGTTTGTCGAGCGACTCCTCAATGGCATGCCCACCTTCCACACCGATGAGGATGGCCACCTTGCCCTCCCGCTTGGCCTGCCTGATCTCGTCGGCGGTGGAGGCGAAGAGCAGCGAACCCGGATTGCGACAGATGAAGGCGTGAATCGCTTCCATGTAGCGCAGTGCACGCTCGAACGAGCCATCCGGCTGCCGCAACGCATAGGGCGCATCCACCCAGGCAGCCATGAACTGCGCGGTCAGCCCCGACTCCACCAGCCGTGGAATGTCGGTGTGCCCCTCAGCCGGTGTGTGGCGCACGTCGGGGTCATAGCCCTCGTCGAGCACCTTGGACGGCATGTCGTTGTGTGTGTCGACGACTATGGCATCGCGATAGACGCGCATCGCGCGCGGAGATACATCGGGAAGCGATAGCATTGAATGCAAGTGGGCGCGCTCAGGCGCAGCGCTCGGTCAGGGTTTTCGATTGGGAGCTCTCGAAACATACATGCTGCCGCGCACGAGCCAGCGTAGCGGCCAGTCGGCGGCCTTGCTGATTCCGATGCGTGGCGTCACGACGACGTCTTCGTCCGCGACGTACTCACCCCGGCGAATGGTCAGCGCTCCCTGGTCCAGACGGAGGCCGTTCATCTCGCCGGTGATACCCAGCGCAGCGCACAGCTTGCCCGGACCATTGGTGAGATCCTGGTCACGGCGCGGATTGCGGCGGCGTGCGCGCATGAGATCGACTCCGTCGACGGGCTCGATCGCACGCACGAGCACGGCGCTGGGGAGGCCACTGGCGCGCGTCACCGCGTTGAAGCACCAGTGGGCCCCATATATGAAATAGACGTACGCGGTACCGGGCGGCCCGTAGAGCCAACTTGTGCGAGCGGTATGCCCGGCTGCTGCGTGGCACGCTGCATCGTGCTCACCCAGGTAAGCCTCCGTCTCCACAATGCGTCCGCTCGCGATCCCCGAGCTTGTCTCCACGCGCAGTACTGCACCCAGCAGCGCGCGGGCGACACTCTCGGTCTCGCGATCGTAGAACGACGGCGGCAGTGGATCACCGATGCGCGAATGCCGCGCGACCGGCGCGGCATTCGTCTTCTTCACACCTCGGTGCCGCCCTGTCCCCCGGCCCCGCTCTGCGTTGCGGTCTTCTTGCGCGCGCGCGGCCGGCGCGGCTTGGCAGCTGGCTTCGCTCCGGAATCGCTGTCAGCCGCCGGCTTCGCGGGCACCGCCGCATCGCTGGACGCCGCCTTCTTGCTGGTGCGCCCGCGGGTCGCGGTGGTCTTGGTGCTGGTCTTGGCAACCGTCTTGGTTGCCGTCCTGGCGGTCTTGACTGCCTTCTTCGCGCTCGTACCCCGAGCCCGCGAGCGAGGCGCCGGAACTTCGGCGGCTACCT
>DATCXG010000124.1:0-2275 GCA_036565945.1 Gemmatimonadaceae bacterium | reverse complement strand
CCGGAGCGGCTAGTCGAACCGTCGCCGGATGCGCTGCCGCTGGGACCGGGGCAGTCGATCGTGTTCGATCTGGCGCGCTCGGCGTACCGCGTGTCGGAAGAGAGCTGGGATGAGGCCGGATGCCCGAGGGCGGTCGTCACTCTCAGCATGAGTGAAGGGGAATTCGTGATGGAGGTGGATGTGAAGAAGTCGCCGGTATTCTTCCGGAGCGCCGATGCTCCCGATCCCGCGCTCGACAACGAGCAGGCGGATATTCATAGCGACGGCGTGCAACTGTACGTGGCGGCGCCCTCCTGGAGCTCGCCCGCCGGTTGGCTCGCCGTCCCGGAGCCTGGGGGCACGCTACGCACGCGTCTCGTCGGCGGTGCGCACGCCGACGTGCCGCTCGAGTCGCGATGGTGGCCTACACCGGAGGGCTACTCCGTGCGATTTGCCATCCCGCTCCCGGCGATTGTCGATGAGGACGAATGCGAGGTGGGCGTGGAGGTGGTGGTGAACAACATGACAGCGGAGCGCACACGGCGCCGGGGCCAGCTGGTGCTCAGCGGCGGGGCGGGGGAGCACGTCTACCTTCGCGGCGACAGGGAAGATCCAGCCCGCTTCCGGCGCTTTCGCCTGGTGCGGGTTTGACCAGCCCCGTGCCCGACACGGGCGTCCGCACTCCCGCGCGATCTCGGGAGCTCGCGCACATCAACGCTTGCGTGGTGTTGTACGAGCCGCAGGATCCGATCAACGTGGCCGCGGTGGTGCGCGCGATGAAGAATATGGGTGTGTTGGACCTGCGCCTCGTGCGTCCTGTGGAGTACGATGCCTCGCGCATCGAGCTTGTGGCGCACGACACCCGCGACGTCGTGCAGCGGATAAGGCACTTCGACACGCTCGATGCAGCGCTGGCCGGTTGCGTGAAGGTGGCTGCTTTCACTGCGCGCCGTCGTGCGGCCAAGCGGACTGTTGCCACACCGCGCTCAGTAGCGGCCGATCTCGCGGAGTGCGCACAGGATGGCCCTGTGGCGCTCCTCTTCGGCCGGGAGGACAGCGGACTGCCCAATGACGCACTCGATCATGCTCAGGTGGTCGTCACGATCCCTACTACCGAGCACTCGTCGCTGAACTTGGCGCAGGCGGTCCTGATCGGGCTCTACGAGCTCCATCTGGCCACGCCAGGCGCATCGCGGCGTATAGGCCCTCCGCGCAAGCACGCGCCTCCCGCCACTGCGGAGCGTTACGAGCTCCTTTTCCAGGCCGTGGAACGGGCGCTCGGAGAGTTGGATTTCTTTCGCACTCGCAACCCGGAGCTCATCCTCCGCACCGTGCGGTCATTAGCTTTCCGGGCATCGCCGGACGCGCGGGAGATTGAACTGGTCCGCGCCATGGCGCTGGAACTGGTCCATACCATCGACAGGGCCAGGTCGCGCCCTTGACGCTCGAGCCATCGCCAATCTTCATTCGCCCAATGTCGCTTCCTTTCTCTTCATCCACGGCCGCCGAGTTGGGTTGGCGCTCCCGTGCGGAATCGGTGATCCCCGGTGGTGCCTCCACCGGCAGCAAGCGCGCGGATGCGCTGTTCGGCATCGATACAGAGATCGGCACCACGCATTTCGTCAGTGCTTCGGGTTGCCGCGTGGTGACGGCGGGCGGTGCGGAATTGGTGGACTGCACGATGGCGCTCGGTGCGGTTGCGCTGGGCTACGCGGACGAGGCTGTGACCCACGCCGTGATAGAGGCCGCGACCCAGGGGAATGTCGCCGGACTCTCCAACGTCCTCGAGGTGGAGGTCGCCGAGCGGTTGTGCGAGGTGATCCCGTGCGCGGAGCAGGTTCGATTCCTGAAGAGCGGCGCGGAGGGAGTGGCGGCGGCGGTACGGATCGCGCGCACGCACACGGGGAGGAATCTGGTGCTCGGTTGCGGCTACTTCGGATGGCTCGACTGGTACTCTGACGGACCGGGCATTCCGGCGGGCGCACACGCCGACTTCCGAACCATCCCCTTCGATGACGTTGGCGCGCTGCACGAAGCGGCGCATCTGGCCGGCGACTCGCTCGCCGCGGTGGTGATCGAGCCCGTCATCGAGCGACTGCCGTCAGTGGAGTGGGTGGCCGCCGCGCGCCGCCTGTGCGATGAGACGGGGGCCGTGCTCATCTTCGACGAGATGAAGACGGGATTTCGCGTGAGCACCGGTGGCTACCAGGAGTACGCGGGAGTCACGCCCGACGTAGCCGTCTTCGGGAAGGCGTTGGCCAATGGTTATCCACTCTCGGCGGTGGTGGGCAGCCGA
>DATCXG010000295.1:0-4114 GCA_036565945.1 Gemmatimonadaceae bacterium | reverse complement strand
CGGCTGCGTCAGCAACTCGGCGGAGTGTACGGCGTGTCGGTGACCGCGGACCAGGACGCCGTCCCCGTCCCGCAGTGCCGTCTGTCCATCCACTTCGGCGCCGATCCCGAGCGGATGGAGGAGCTCACCACGGCGGTGTTCGCCGAACTCGCGGAACTGAAGAGCGACGGACCCACCAGCGTGGAGCTCGGGAAGTTCCGCGAGGAGCAGCGCCGATCTCGCGAGACTGCCATGCGCACCAACTCGTTCTGGCTGCAGTCGATCGCGCTGTACGACCAGCGTGGCTGGCCGCTGGACGACATGCTCTCCATGGACGGACTGGTGGAGTCAGTCGACTCATCGGCGGTGCGTGACGCCGCTCGCAGCTACCTCGATGTCTCGCACTACGTGCAGGTCACGCTGCTGCCAGAAGATCCCGGGGAGTGAAGCGCCCGAGCTGAAGCAGAGGGGCCGGGGTAACCCTCGCTAGCCCCACGCTGGCCCTACGCTAGCCCCTCGCTAGTTCCGCCGGCGATCGTCGCTGCCCGAAACCTTCTTCACGAACGCTGGCCCCCTTCCCCGCTGCTCGTCGTCCAGCACCGCCCCAGCTTTCTTCGCCGCCTCCAGCATCAGCTGCATCATCTTCGGCATCACCTTCCCTATTCGCTTCATCAGCTCCTTGTCCTTCACCTTCCCCGCGCGCTCGGTCACGTAGTCCACTATCGGAGCGAGTAGCGAGTCGGACTCGGTTCTGAACCGCACCTGGATCACCTCGATGCTGTCGATCTGCTTCTGAGTCAGCAGCAATGAGTCACGCATCCTGAGGATGGGCTCCACCGGGTCCTTCACGAGGGCGCGTAGCCGCTTCTTCACCTCCGCCTCGGTGAGCATCGCGTCATCCTTCCCATCGCGCGTGAGCCCGAGTTGCGTGGCGAGCGAACGGCGCCGCGGTCCGCCGATCTGCACGCTGGCGCCGATCTGCACCTGGAATGGTCCACTGAACCGACTGTTCCGGTAGCGGCGCGCGTGCCCCTCGCCGAACTGCTGATTCACGCGGTAGCGAAAGCGCTGCGTCGCGGGGTCGAAGCCATCCACGTACAGCAGGTTGGGATCGATGGGGTAGCTGGCGCCGGTCGCCCGACCGAGCGCGCTATTCTCCAACCCGGCCACGCGCAGCAACGCGCCCATGGCGTTCACGGTCGTGATGTTGATGCGCAGTCGGTCGCCGAAGCCACCGAGTCCCATATTCTGCCACGGCAGATTGATTCCGAAGTTCACGTCGGGCTGCAGGCGCCAGCCGGTGCGGCAGCTATTGCGTCCCGCGATGCGTCCGAGCTGTGGCTCGAGACACGCGCGGGTCCGTGCAGGTGCCGAGGAGATCAGCGAGTCCATCTGCTGCGCGAGCACGTGGTCCGTGGCGACCGCGGGATCGAAGATGAACGCACGGTCGTTATTGCGGCCATCACCGTTCACGTCTCCTGCCACCACGGGCGTGTACGGCGTGCCGGACTTCAGCGTGGCGCGCAGTTGCAGCGTCACCCACCGACTGTTGAAAGATGTGGCGAGCGTGAACTGATGCGTGGGCTGCTGCCCATCCGCCCACTCGCGGAGGAACGGGTTACCGGCCGTGCTGCCCTGGAAGCCGCGCTCCTGCGCGCGATTGCGCGAGAAGGTGTAGTCGAGCTGGAGCGGTAACTCGCCAAAGAGTGGCGTGGGCGATCGGAGGTTGACGGCGAGTTGCGTAGCGGTGGACCTGAGGTCAGAGACATAGTTCGTCACGCTCGCGAAGCGGTCGCTCACGCGCGAGGCGCCTGGCGCCACGGCACCGGTGTTGGGGACAATGGCCTCCGGCGCGACGAACATGGGGCGCTCGCCTTCGTCACCTAGTGTGAACACAGGCGTGCGCCGCAGGTTGAAGTCGATCCCACTCTCGCCGTCGATCCCGAGCGAGTACGTGCCGCTCACCGAGAGCGGCCATCCCTTGATGGAGATCCCGCTCACCTGAAAGTTCCCACGCCAGCTCGTTGGCGCCTGGAACGACGGGTCGAACACCGATACGCTTGGCTGGTTGGTGGAGAACTCGACCGGCGCGGTGCCGTCGAGACATGCCGCGGGCGCGGACGCGGGGTCGTCAGCGTAGCCGACCCAATCGGGAACTGGGGTGGCGTCGCCCACGCACGTGAGCTGGCGCACGGTGTTGGCGAGCCCGGTCTGGTCCACGAGTGATGCGATGCGATTGGGCTGGACCACGCCGCGGAACGCGCCGATGCCGCCGGAGATGGTGACTGCCTGGCGCCCGAAGAATCCGGGCGGCGCCGGGTGCGGCGTCCATGAGAAGCCGAGCCGCGGGCTCAACCCCACGTCTCGCGGCACCTGGTCGGTGCGGCGGCCGAACAGCGAGTCGACAACGGGGTTGTAATCCGGTGCCGTACCCGATCGGGCCACGTCGAGCCTGAAGCCGTACTGGAGCTGTAGCTTCTCTCCGGCGAGCCGCGACTCGCCGCCGACCCAGAGCGCGCCGCGCGTGCCCCTGGTGGAACGCGTGGACGACGACAGCGTGCGCGCGTACGACGCGGGGCGGTTGTCTGCAAGGTCTTCGAGCGACTGGTAGGCGAAAGTGCCGAATGGGTTCGACGCATCGAGCGTGTTCGCCCACTGCCAGGTAAGCGACTGTCCGAGCTTCACCCTGTGCCGGCTGTCGGCGGTGATCCAGGAGAGCTCGTTGCTCGTCTCCCAGCTCTGCGTCCCATTGCTCGTACTCCCCGAGGTGCCGCCGCCGAAGCCCAGCGAAGTGAGCCCGCTGTGCCCGTCCGCGTACTCCGTTCCCACGCGCACGTTGCCGTGCGGCAGCGTGACGAATGGGCCGGAGTTGGAGGACGAGCTGCTGAAGTTCGTCTTGAGCTCGTCGATGAGCCCGTGCACGTAACCCGACGCGGCCAACTGGAGCCCGTAATTGTGTGAGTTGTGTCCTCCACCCGATGAGGGGAAGCTGGTCGCCGAGATGCCGGAGCCCAGATCCTCGGTCTGGCCAGCGGTTCCGGTCAGGATGAGCGAGGTGGTGGCGGTCGGTGTCAGGTCGACGCGGAGGAGCGCGGAGCGTTGAGTACGGGTGGTCTGATCGGGGATATCACTCGTGGAGAGCGGCACGCCGAGCCCGCCGAGCATCGTCGCGACCGCGTCGATCGTGTCGCGCGAGAGGCCCTGCTGCTCGAGACGCGGTCCGTCGAGTGAGGAGAGCGACAGCAAGTCACTCGTCGTGGCGTTGTTCGAGAGTGCGAGGTTGAAGTAAGCCGATCCTTTCTTGACCGGGCCGCTCACTCCGCCGCTCATCTGCAGATTGCGCGCGATGGGCCTCGGCGCGGCGGGGTCGGCCCATGCCAGGTGTGGGTCCGCGAGCCCGAGGCGTGCGGTGCCCTTGAACGCGTCGTTCCCGCGGCGCGTGGTGATGTTCATCTGTCCGCCGGCGAAATTGCCGTGCGCGGGGTCGAACGTGGTGGTGGCGAGCTGCGCGCTGGCGATCGCATCTGGAGGGAGCGCGCTCCCGTCGAACGTCGATCCGTCGAGCAGTACGCTGTTCTGGTCGGGTGACGCACCGAGCACCGAGTACCCTCCGGGCCCGCCGTTCACGCCGGGTATGGCCGTCACGCCGGGCACGGCGGTCGCCAGCGCTCTCAGATCAGATGGATCGAGGGAGAAGAGCGCGCCCTGCAGCGCGTCTGTGGCGTTGCCGCCGATATCCGCTCTACCCGAATCGGGAGGATAGGCTCCCTGGGCCATGACGGTGACCGAGTCGAGCTGTGCCGCAGTGGGCGTCAGCACGATATCAGCGATGATGATGCTCGACTGGCCCCTCTGCCTGGCGCGCACCGTGGCTGGGGCAAAGCCGATCGTGCGCGCCATGACCACATACTCTCCCTCCCCCTCGCCGAAGAGCACCGTGTAAGAGCCCTCGTCGTTCGTGCGCGTTGTCCGAGCCAGGCGGGACTGGAGGCCCGTTACGGTGATGACCGCGTCGGGGATGGGGCGCTCATCTGCGGTGCGTACGTGCCCACGGATTATCTCAGTGCTTCCCTGGGCCGCGGCCAGAACCGGAAGACACAACAGGGCCGCAATGAATCGCCACACGCGGTTTCGG
>DATCXG010000093.1:0-8709 GCA_036565945.1 Gemmatimonadaceae bacterium | reverse complement strand
GCTGCCGCTAGCGGTGCGGCCATCGGTGATGGAATCAACCTGGCTCGCCGCCTCGGCATGATGCCCGGGAATCTCTGCACGCCAGACTATCTGGCGGAGACTGCGCGCGGCATTGCGCAGCGCCATGGGATGCAGGTGACTGTCCTGGGCCGCGCCGAGATGGAGCGCGAGAAGATGGGCTCGTTCCTGTGCGTGGCGCAGGGAACGCCCCAGGAACCCCGACTCATCGCGCTCGAGTACCGCGGCGGAGCCGAAGGCGCCAAGCCGATAGTGCTCGTGGGGAAGGGGCTCTGCTTCGACTCGGGCGGGATCTCGATCAAGCCGGCGCAGGGCATGGAAGCGATGAAATTCGACATGTGCGGCGCGGCCGGCGTGCTCGGAGCCATGGAAACCATCGCCCGCCTCGGGCTAGCAGTGAATGTGGTGGGCCTGGTGGGCAGTACCACCAACATGCCTTCGGGCACCTCTGTCAATCCTGGCGACGTGGTACAGAGTCACCTCGGGAAGTTCATCGAGGTCATCAACACAGACGCCGAGGGACGGCTGGTGCTGGCGGATGTCTTGTCGTACGCGCGCCGCTTCGATCCGGCAGCCGTGATAGACGCGGCCACTCTCACAGGCGCGTGCGTGGTCGCGCTGGGTCACACTGCCAGCGGCGTCTTTGGAAATAACGAGGAGCTGGTGCAGGAGGTACTTGCGGCCGGCAAGCGATCGGGTGAGATCGGCTGGCATCTCCCGCTGTTCGACGACTACCGGGAGCTGATGCGCAGCGACGTAGCCGACATCAAGAACTCCGGCGGACGCGCGGCTGGCGCGAGCACGGCGGCGATCTTCCTCAAGGAATTCACGGGCAGCTATCCCTGGGTACACCTCGATATCGCCGGCACCGCGTACGCCGAATCGGATCTCGTCTACATCCCCAAGGGCCCCACTGGAATCCCTGTTGGCCTCTTCGTGGAGTTGGTGCGGGGGAGGGCGAGCTGATTCTGAGCTCGCGTCGGGCGTCGTGGTTGGCCGGCGTGGCGCTGCTGTTCGGCGCCGTCGCGCCCTGCCGTGCAGCGGTCGCCCAGGGCGTCCCTCGCGATACCACCACTCAACGACGCGACACCACGCGCGCGGCTGGCGATACCTCGCGCGTACCGACGGACACCGCGCGTGTCGTACCGGCCGACACCGCGCGTATACCGGGTGACACGACACGCGCGCCAGCCGACACAACACGGCGTGGCGCGGTGCCGCTTCCCTCCGACACGCTCGCCGATACCGCCAAGGTTCCGAAGGACACCATCAAAGCTCCGCTGGCGCACGCACCGCTTCCGAGCCTGGTCGGTGCGCTGACGCAATACCACTGGAACAGGGAATCTCTCTTCGCCTCCGGCGCGCTCACCCTGCTCGACCTCCTCTCCCAGGTCCCGGGAGTCACCACCTTCCGGTCTGGCTGGCTCGGCTCGCCGCAGTTCGCGGCCTACATGGGGAATCCCGCACGAGTGCGGGTGTTCTACGACGGAGTGGAGATCGACCCGCTCGATCCGCGCGATGGCGGGGTGCTCGATATGGCCACCGTCCCTCTCTGGTCGCTCGAAGAGATATCGGTAGAACGCGGCGCCGACGAGATCCGAGTCTACCTGCGGAGCTGGCGGGTCTCGCGGACCGAGACCAACACCAGGATCGACGTCCTCACTGGCGACCTGGGAACGAACATCTACCACGCATTCTACGGCAAGCGCTTCGGCAACGGTCTGGCGCTCCAGTTGGGCGGCCAGCAGTACGGTACGTCCGAGAGCCCGACCATTGGAGGAGGTAGTGAGCTCGCACTGATGGGACGCCTGGGATGGGCCAAGGGCTCATGGAGCGTCGACGCCTTCGCCACCAGATCCAGCCGCACTCGCGATGAACAGGACGTTCAGCGGCTCGTCCCGGGCGGCGTGACGAGGCAGGAGCGGACTCGCACTGACGCTTACGTGCGCGCCGGCTACGGGGACCCGGACTCCACTGGTGCTTGGGCACAGCTCATGGTGGCCAGTGAGAGCTTCGACGAGCACACTCCTTTCCGAGCCACCGCGCCAACCTTCGCTCCGCTGGATACGGCCGATACCACGCGTTCCGGCACGCAGTACGTGGCCACCGCCGGCATCACCCGTGGGTCTCTCCGCCTGAGTGCGGCCGAGCGATATCACGTGCTGGACGATGGCAACCTGAGCTCCTTGTCAGGCCGGCTCACATACGACAGGCCGCTGGTGGCGCTATCGCTCTACGCCGAGTACCGAGGCCCCGACACTACATCCACCGAAGAGGCGTCTATCAGATTCACGCCTCTCAGCTTCCTGGCTCTCTCTGGCACAGCGGCGCGGCGGCACGGCGGCACGTCCTCCAGCGATGGCATCGACGTCCGCGGGGAGGTAGGCGTCCGCGTGGGCCAACTCTGGCTGACCGGGGGAGCGATGCGGCGGGGAGCTCAACAGCTACCGGCACTGATAGTCTATGATTCGAGCTTCGTACCCGCCGAGGGTCTGGCTGCTACCGGGATCTTCGGCACCGCCAGCGGAAAGATCTACAAGGCTATTGGTGTCAACATCTCGGGAGTTCGGTGGAGCTCCCCGGGATACTACCGACCCCAGCTTCAATCGCGCGAGGAGCTCTACCTGCAGACGAACTGGATCGAGCGCTTTCCGAGCGGCGACTTCGGCTTCCTCGGTTCGGTAGCGCACGAGTATCGGCAGACTGTACTATTTCCCACCACGGGTTCGGTGGAGAGCGCCGGGGGCAGTCCGGCATTCGCTTTCTACAGCCACACGCTCACCGCCCGGATCGAAGTGCGTATCCAGCAAGCCGTCCTCTTCTGGCACGGCACCTTCGGGCTGAGCCCGCAGGTATACGAGTATGTTCCCGGGCTTCTGCAGCCGCGCCAGCGCCAGTTGTATGGCGTGCGGTGGCAGTTCTGGAATTGACAATATCGTTGTCACACCGTAACTTACACGACTTGACATGATTCGGAGCATGACTGGCTTCGGGGCCGCGACTGGGCACGTGGGCTCGCAAACGGTGACGGTGGAGATGCGCACCGTCAATCACCGTTTCTTCAATCCCCACGTGAAGCTCCCGTCCTCGCTCTCGAGGTGGGAGAACGACGTGCGCGAGCTCCTCAGACGAGGGATCGCCCGCGGGAATGTGACCCTCACCGCCCGCACCGAGCGCGAAGCAGAGGCGGCACTCATGGTCGACGAGGCGCGCTTCGCCGTCTACGTCCAACAACTGAGGATCCTCCAGGAACGCCACGGGCTCTCCGGAGAGATCAGTGCGGCAACCGTGCTGCGGATGCCGGAAGTCTTCGTTGGCGGCTCGAACGGCGAGGTAGAGGCCGCACCGGAGGAGCTGGCGACGCTAGTTCAGGGCGCACTCGACGCTCTCACCAAGATGCGCGAAGCCGAGGGCGCTCGACTGGCCGCTCTCCTGGAAGAGCGGATCGCCGCTGTGGAGAAGAGCTTCGATCTGATCGCCGAGCGGGCGCCGGAGCGACTGGTGGCCGAGCGCGAGCGACTGCGCCGGAATGTTCGCGAACTGGCCGACGGAGTGGACCTCGACCCGGCGCGACTGGCTCAGGAGATCGCCGTGCTCGCCGACCGGCTGGACGTGAGCGAGGAGATAGACCGCTTCCGTTCACATGTTCAGGCTTTCCGCGCGGCGCTCCGGAGCACAGCCGGTCAGCAGGTGGGGAAGCGGTTGGGTTTCTTGCTGCAGGAGATGCTGAGGGAAGCGAACACCACGGGGAGTAAGGCGCGCGATTCGATAATGCTGCACCATGTAGTAGCGGTGAAGGAGGAGTTGGAGCGGATCGCCGAGCAGGTGGAGAACGTGGAGTGAAGCAAGCCTTCCCGATAATTCTCTCGTCGCCCTCTGGCGCGGGGAAGACCACGATCGTCCATCATCTCCTGAAGTTGCGTGACGATATCGACTACTCGGTATCTTGCACAACGCGAGCGCCGCGGAATGGGGAGGTCGACGGGCGGGATTACTACTTCCTCTCGGTCCCGGAGTTTCTCGACCGCCGGCAGCGTGGGGAGCTGGCCGAGTCGGCGGAGGTTCACGGGCACCTCTACGGTACGCTGTGCAGCGAGGTCCGGCGGGTGCTCGATTCGGGCCGGCACGTGATAATGGACATAGATGTGCAGGGAGCGCGGCAGTTCCTCGCCGCATTCCCCGAGTCGGTACTGATCTACGTGCTCCCACCTTCGGGAGAGGTGTTACTCGAGAGACTCCGAGCGCGTAACACGGAAACAGGGGAAGCGCTGAAGAAGCGGCTTCTGGCCGCGCTGGTGGAATTGCGAGCCGTGCCCATGTACCACTACGTGGTGTTGAACGATGACCTCGACCGCGCAGTGGCCAGTGTGTCGGCTATCGTCGACGCGGAGGGTTTGAGGCGCGAACGTCTGGTAAGTGTGGAGCGCGACGTGCGAGCCATCATCGACCGGCTCGAGCGTGAGTTGAGTGATTGAAGGCACCGCGGTAATAGCGGGTTCGGTAAACAGCAACGCCGCCGGCGCTCGTGCCGGCGGTTCACATGTGGATGAGGGATAGCGAATGCGAGTTTTCACTCCGGACGAAGTCGCCAAGCGGGCGACCAACAAGTACCTGGGCGTTCTGATCGCGTCCAAGTACGCACGGCTGTTGAACGAATTCCCGCGCATGGGCGCGGACATCCGTGAGAAGAAGCTCACCACCCGTGCGCTCGAAGATCTCACGAGCGAAGACGGGATCCGCTACCACATAGTTCCGCGGCGCGACAGGTAACGCTCGGCGCCCCATGCGTCCTTACGACGGCAGGCGCGTTCTACTTGGCATCTCGGGCGGGATCGCGGCCTACAAGGCCGGCTGGCTCTCTCGCCTGCTCACGCTCGCCGGGGCTGAAGTGGACGTCGTGATGACTCGCGCGGCCACGCAGTTCGTGGGGCCCATCACGTTCGAGGGGCTCACGGGCCGCCGCGTTCACACGGACATTTTCGAGCCTGGCCAGGCGCTCGCACATATCCGACTGGCGCGTGAGGCCCATGCCGTGGTGGTGGCGCCGGCCACGGCCGATTTCATGGCGCGAGCCGCCCGAGGCGAGGCCGATGATCTTCTCACGGCGTGCCTGCTCGCCACACAGGCGCCGGTGCTACTCGTCCCCGCCATGAACGACCGGATGTGGGCTCACGAGCAGAGCCGTCGCAACGCAGCGCACCTGCGCGACATCGGCTACGCCGTGCTCGAACCGGATACTGGCATGCTGGCAGCGGGCGAGGGGAGCGGGCCGGGCCGGATGCCGGAGCCGGAAGCCATCTTCGCTCACGTGGGACGGATCCTCGATACCGCGGGACTCACGGGGCGCTCGGTGGTCGTGACCGCTGGGCCGACGCGCGAACCGATGGACCCGGTTCGATTCATCTCCAACAGGAGTAGCGGCAAGATGGGAGTCGCGCTCGCGGCCGCGGCATGGCGCCGCGGCGCCAACGTGACGCTCATCGCCGGCCCGCTGGAGGTTCCTCCACCCACTGGTGCGACGCTCGTGAACGTCGAGACTACCGAGGAGATGTCCCAGGCCGTGGCTCACGCGCTCGACTCCGCCGACGCGCTCATCATGGCGGCCGCGCCGGCCGACTTCAGGCCGGCTCTTGCCTCGGAGGCGAAGATCAAGAAATCCGACTCACCCGACGCCCTCGAGCTGGCCCCTACGCCCGACATCCTGCGCACGACGGCGCCGTGCCGGCGCTCAGGCGCGATTGTCGTGGGCTTCGCACTCGAGACCGAGAACCTCGTCGCCAATGCGGCCGCGAAGTTGGAGGCGAAGGGGCTCGACCTCATCGTTGCCAACAGCGCGCTCGAGGCCGGCTCGGGCTTCGGTTCGGACACAAACCGCGTCACACTCATCGCGCGCGGCGGCGCGACCGAGCAGCTTCCTCTGAGTCGTAAGTCCGAGGTTGCCGATGTGATTCTCGATCGGGTCGAGGCGTTGCTCCGTGGGAATTGAAGATCGGCTGCGCCGCTACCTGGAGCAGCGCCGGGAGCTGGGTGAGCGGGAACTGGTGCTCGACGACATGTCCGTCGACGAGGTGATGAAACTCCTCGGCGCGGCGAGCGGGACGCGCTCCAGAAGCAAGACAACCCACTCGGGGGACGAGGCATCGCGCCCCAGAGGCGAGACAACTCGCTCCGAGGGTGAGGCAACCGGCGGCGCGGGCCGGCCAGCTGACCAACAACCACCAGCCGTCCCGTCGCCGTCACCCAGCGAGAGCTCGCCCACTGCCAGCGCCGACTGGCGTGAAGCTCTGCGAGCGGCCGGTGCGGACCGATCGGCAGGCGGCAAAGCTCCGGGTGCCAAGCCGCGCAACGAGCCCCCGCGGCCCTCAGCCGGAGCCGGTGACGCGCCACAACGGCCAGAAGGGACGGATGCCATGCCCAGATCCACGGACGAAGGTGGCCGCCCAGCGCGGCCCTCGGGTGGAGCGGACGACCCTCCGCCGCCCCAGAGCTCGGATCCTCTTACCCCTGATGAATCGCCCGCCATCGCGAGCGGCCTCGAGGGGGTACGCTCGGGCATAGTCGTGGGGCCGAGTCTGGGCGAGCCACCCGTTGGCCCGATCGCCAACTGCACGAGCCTCGAGGAAATCGCCGCAATGGTGAGTACGTGCGTGCGATGCGATCTCTGCCGTACGGCCACCAACCCCGTCCCCGGCGAGGGTAGCCCTACGGCGCGGGTGATGTGCATCGGCGAGGCGCCCGGAGCCCGTGAGGACGCTACCGGGAGGCCCTTCGTGGGACAGGCCGGTGAGCTCCTGACGAAGATCCTCGCGGCGATTAACTTGAATCGCGACGAGGTGTTCATTACCAACGTCCTGAAGCACAGGCCACCGGGAAACCGCAACCCGCTGCCCGACGAGGTGACGGCGTGCCGTCCTTACCTCGTCAGGCAGGTCGAGTTGATTCACCCGGCGGTGATCATCACCTTCGGCGCGTTCGCTGCGCAGACTCTGCTGGAAACAAAGCTCCCGATAGGCAAGCTGCGCGGTGCGATCCATCGCTACCACGGTATCCCCGTCGTTGCGACGTATCACCCGGCGGCCCTCCTACGGAACCCCGCCTGGAAGCGACCAACCTGGGAAGATGTCCAGCTCGCCCGCAGACTACTCGATAGCGCCAGCGCGTGATGCGTATCGCGACCGTCGGCCTCCATATTCCGAAGAGGCCGAGACCGCGGTGATCGCTGCTATGCTCATGGACCAGGACGCGATCCTGCGCGCCGGTGAGCATGTGGACGACACCATGTTCTATCGCGAGCAGAACCGGCGCATGTTCCGCGCGATGATCGCGATCTCCCAGCGCGGCGACGTGGTGGACCCGCTGACTCTCTCCGAGGAGCTTTCGCGACGGGGCGAGCTCGAAGCGTCCGGCGGGAAGGAGCGCATCGGCGAGCTGATAGACGCCGTGCCCACGGCGGCCAACGTCGAATACCACGCCAAGATCGTGAAGGAGAAGGCGCTCCAGCGCCGATTGATCGAGACGTGCACCGCGCTCGTGGCCGAGGCGTTCGAGGGCAAGAGTACGGCCGCGGAGCTGCTGGACGAAGCCGAGCATCGCGTCTTCGAGGTGAGTCAGCAGCGTGGCATACAGGGCTTCACGCGCATCAAGGAGCTGATGTGGCCCACCATGGAGCGTATCGAGGCGCTCCAGCATGGCGGGCAGACCATCACCGGCGTGCCGAGCGGCTTCAACGACCTGGATGAAATGACCTCGGGCTTCCAGCCGGCAGACCTGGTCATCGTCGCGGCCCGCCCATCCATGGGGAAGACGGCCTTCATCCTCAACGTCGCCCAGTACGCCGCGATCGAGAAGAAGGTCCCCGTGGCCGTGTTCTCCCTGGAGATGAGCAAGGAATCGCTGGTCCAGCGAATGCTCACGTCAGAGGCACGGGTGGACGCGCAGAAGCTCCGCAAGGGAATGCTGCGCGACGATGACTTCCCGCGCATGGCGCGGGCGGCCGGAATCCTAAGCTCGGCTCCCATCTGGATAGACGACGCAGCGGGCATCAGCCTCCTGGAGATCCGTTCCAAGGCACGCAGGCTCAAGGCCGATTCGGACATCGGGATGGTCGTCATCGACTACCTGCAACTCATCCAGGGCCCGGCTAACTCCGAGAGCCGGCAGCAGGAGATCAGCAACATCTCACGCTCTCTCAAGGCGCTGGCCAAGGAGCTGGGCGTCCCGGTGGTGGCACTCTCGCAGCTCTCGCGCGCGCCCGAGCAGCGCGCGGGCGACCACCGCCCACAACTGTCCGACCTGCGCGAATCTGGCGCCATCGAACAGGACGCGGATCTGGTGATGTTCATCTACCGCCAGGAGATCTACGACGGACCTACCGACAAGGATGGCAACTCGCTCGAGGGCCGAGCCGAGATCATCATCGGTAAACAGCGGAACGGACCGGTCGGATTCGTGAACCTGTTCTTCCACAAGTCGTACACGAGGTTCGAGAATTACACCTCGCGTCCTACTGATCAGTAGAGAGCGGGGGGATCGGCGCCGCGGCAGCCGGTCCGCGGACGACGACATTGGCGGTGGCTCACAGTGAAAACAAAAAGCATCTATCGCTGCAGCGAGTGTGGCGCCGAACACCCCAAGTGGGCGGGGCGCTGCGACGTGTGCGGAGAGTGGAATACACTCACCGAGGAGGTCGCT
>DATCXG010000086.1:0-4343 GCA_036565945.1 Gemmatimonadaceae bacterium | reverse complement strand
GTCGGAATGTAAGCGGATACGTCGCCGGCTTGGGTTTCGATGATCGGGAGCGCAGTGAGCGATCCGCCTGGCACGAAGATGTGCTCGTTGTCGACCACACTGGGGTCTTCGCTGATCTTCGCCGCGCGCTCGAGGAGACGTGAGTGGAGATAGAACACGTCGCCCGGGTAGGCCTCACGACCAGGCGGACGGCGCAGCACCAGCGAGATGGCCCGGTAGGCGGCTGCCTGCTTGGAGAGGTCGTCGTAGACGCAGAGTGTGGCCTTCCCCTCGCTGTACATGAAGTACTCGGCCATGGCGCAACCCGAGTACGGCGCTATGTACTGCATGGGCGCCGGGTCGGAAGCGGCAGCGACGACGACGATGGTGTACTCCATCGCGCCCTTCTCGCGCAGCTTCTCCACCGTGGCCGCCACCGTGGATTTCTTCTGACCGATCGCGACGTAGACGCAGATGACGCCGGTCCCGCGCTGATTGATGATCGTGTCCACGGCGATCGCGGTCTTACCGATTGCGCGGTCACCGATGATCAGCTCGCGCTGTCCGCGGCCGATCGGGATCATGGAGTCGATGGCCTTGATTCCGGTCTGCAGCGGCTCCTTCACCGGCTGGCGGACGATGATGCCAGGCGCCTCCGACTCTACCTTGCGAGCGTGCGTCGCGGCGACTGGCCCGAGGCCGTCTATCGGGTTGCCGAGGGCATCGACCACGCGGCCCACGAGCTCCGGGCCCACGGGCACCTCGAGCACGCGTCCAGTGCGTCGGACCTCGTCGCCCTCGCGCAGCCTGAGGTAGTCGCCGAGGACAACGGCGCCGATGTTGTCTTCCTCGAGATTGAGGACCAGCGCGGCGACCTTTTCTCCGGTCTCGCTCGCGGTCATCTCGAGCATCTCGCCGGCCATGGCCTTGGTGAGACCGTAGACGCGAGCGATGCCATCCCTCACCTCGAGGACGGTACCGACGTCCTCGATATTGGGCTCGTTGAAGTCAGCCGCTTCGATCTGCTGGAGGAGGATATCCTTGATCTCTGCGGGTCGGAGCGACGTTTCGGAAGCCATTAGAGGCAGGGGTGAATGTCGGGTGCGTGAAAACTGGCGGGGTTTGGATGCCCCGCAGGCTACAGCTTGTGAATTTTATCACAAGTGAGGCCTTCATACAAGAGGCGCGAAGCGGCAGAGGCGACTGGCTGAGGGGTCCGCTCAGCGCTCCGCGGCAGCAGCGATCATACCCGCCGCACGCTCCAATACGCCACGCGCGTTGGCGTACGAGATCCGCTCCAGTGCCTCGTCCAACGTCAGCCAATCGCATGCGGTGATCCCTTCCTCGAGCTGCGGCGATGTGGCGGAGGTTCCACTCTCCATCAGATAGAAGTGGCACACCTTGTGGATCAGCCGCCCACGAAAGCGAAAGCGCCAATCGATCGTCTCTATCGCTTCGCCCAGCCGGAGCTCGCACAGACCCGTCTCCTCTTCCACCTCTCGTAGCGCGGCGCACTCCGGCAACTCTCCATCCTCGAGGTGACCCTTGGGGAACCCCCAGTTGTCGTAGCTGTCACGGATGAGAAGAAACAGCGGCTCACCGCCATCCTTGCGGAACACCACTCCACCAGCTGACGTCTCCCGCCTGGCTCGCCAGCGTGCCATCAGCGCCCGCCGATCCGCGACGCCGGACCTCTGCCGCTCGCCCTGTCCAGTTCGGCCACCAGCTCCGCGTCCCTTCCGTTCGGCAGGGTGGGATTGCCTTCTATGAACTGCCGCACCACGGGGTCCGCCGTCATCTGGATCTCTTCCACTGTCCCAACCTGGCGCACGCGTCCCTCGTAGAGCATGGCTATTCTGGTCCCCACGCTGTAGGCGCTCCGCATGTCGTGGGTGATCACCACACTGGTGACGCCCAGCTTCTCTCGCATGCGGATCATGAGCTGGTCGATATTGGCACTGGTCACCGGATCCAGCCCGGTGGTGGGCTCGTCGTACAGGATGTACTTGGGCCTGTGCGCCACGGCGCGCGCTATCCCCACGCGCTTGCGCATCCCGCCCGAGAGCTCGGCGGGATAGCGATCCTCCACGTTGGGCAGGTCCACGAGCTCCAACGCTCTTCCCACCCGCTCGGCGATCTCGCTCTCGCTCAGCGTCCCCTGCTTGCGAAGACCCATCGCGACATTGTCGCCTATGGTCAGCGAGTCAAACAGAGCGGCGAACTGGAAGACATATCCGATGCTGCCGCGCATCTCGTACAGTTCGCGCCGCGGAAGCGAGGGCACGTCGTTGTCGTCCACGATCACCGTGCCGCGGTCGGGCACCAACAACCCCACCGCGTGCTTGATCGCTACCGACTTGCCCGACCCCGAGTAGCCGATGATCACCATCGTCTCACCCTCCACCACATCGAGGGTGAAGCCCTGGAGCACCCGCTTCTCACCAAAAGACTTGTATACGTCCACCCACTGGATCATTCGGCTGCTGCTCCGGTTGCATCGATGCCATCGTTGGCGAGCTCCGCATCGCTCCCCCGGCGCCCCCGAATCGACTTCCTTCTCCAGGGCCGGCCACTAGCGTCGAATTAGTACCCCTAATCTGCGCCATACCGCACGAGTGGGCAACGCGCGTGCGCCGCTGGTATAATTGGAGATACAGGTGGCCTCGCGCTCGATGCGGAGGCCGCCGCGGTTGCGCTTTTCGCCATGTCGCCAGTCACGAGCACCCATGTTGCGATCCATCTCAGCGCTGATCCTCCTCATGTTCGCCGTCCCTGTCGCCATCCAAGCACAGGGCACGCGACAGCGACCTCCAGCGGCAGCCAGGTCGGACACGGGAGACGCTGCGGGACGCCGCAATGTCGCGGCACCTACTGACACCGCCCACGGAACCGCCGCGCAGCGTAGCACGGTGATCAGCGGCTTCGTGCTCGACAGCATGACCAACCTTCCGCTGGCCGGCGCCACCGTGCTGCTCTCGGGTACCACGCGCTCGGCGACCACGGATGCCGGCGGCCGCTTTCGATTCGAGCTGGATAGTGTGGCGGATGGCACGTACACCATCGGCTTCTTCCACCCGACCCTCGACTCGCTCGGCGTCACGCCTCCCACGCGGCAGATATCGGTGAGGAGCGGGACTCCGGTATTCGTGGAGCTGGCGGTGCCGTCGATGAGAACGATCAGCTACGCGCTCTGTCCCGACACGTCGCTCACCGAGGGGCGCGGACTGGTGGTGGGCGTCGTGCGTGACGCCGCATCCGACAAACCGCTCGACAGCGTGCGCGTCGTGCTCATGTGGACCGGACTGAGTGTGGGCAACAATTCGGTGATCAAGGTGCCGAAGGCAGTGAGTGTTCTGACCGACGACACCGGCGCTTTCCGCGCGTGCGGCGTCCCTGCCGGCACGAGGGTCACCGCGCAGGCACGTACCAGCACCCAGCGCAGCGGCTGGATAGAAGTGACCGTACCCGATGGCGGTGTGGCGACGCGCAACTTCCTGATTGGCACGCGCCCTCCGGCTGCTGTCGCCGCCCGGGCAGCGAGTGCGGACAGCGGGGAGCAGGTGCCGAGTGCGCCGCTCGGAGACGCCGCTCTGGCGGGCACCGTGAAGGGTACGAACGGTCAGCCACTGCAGGGCGCCCAGGTACTCCTTCTGGGTACCCAGCTCGCTACCCGCGCCAACGAGTCTGGCGCCTTCCGGCTGGTTGGACTTCCGGGCGGAACCCAGAGCATCGAGGTGCGCCAGATCGGCTACGCACCGCGGCGTTATGCCATCGATCTCTCGTCGCGGCGCGAGAGCCGGATAGACGTGGTTCTCGAGGAGCGCGCGGTGGTACTCGAGGCTGTCGAGGTGGCGGGACGCAGTGGCTCCAATATCCCGGGCTTCGACGAACGGTCGAAGCGAGCGTTCGGCACCTTCATCACGAGCGATGACATCGAGAAGCGAGGCTCCATCAGAATGACGGACCTCTTCCGGACCATCCCCGGCGTCCAGGTGGTGTGGAACGGGAGCGGGTACACGGTGCAGATGACGCGCGGATCCAGCGCGGGCTACTGCCCGGTGCAGTACTACATAGACGGCGCTCCCTTCCTCGCCTCGCCGGACGACGACATGGACATGATGGTCCAGCCCACGGAGATCGCGGGAATCGAGGTGTACAAGGGTGCCGGGGATACCCCCATGCAGTTCCAGGGCGCCGGCGGCGCCTCCTGCGGCACCATCGTGATCTGGACCAAGAGAGGCGGGTCGAAGAAGTGAGGTTGGGGATCAGGTCCTGAAGCTTGAATGGGGGCTCCGTCACTGTGACGGAGCCCCCATTCAAGCTTCAGGACCTGATCCCCAACCTCACTTCTTCGACCCGCCTCT
>DATCXG010000070.1:0-4166 GCA_036565945.1 Gemmatimonadaceae bacterium | reverse complement strand
TGGTCGATCCCGGCGAGCCTGCCTTCCGGTCCTGGGAAGGGTGGCTACCTCCAGCTCGACTATGTGGCCCCCCCTGACACCGGCGTCCGCTTCTCGCTACGCGTACGCGGATCCAAGCGCGTTGCCATCTACGTCGAGGCGACACACTTCGCCACCACACCCGCAGCCGCCGCAGTCATGCGCGCCCTGCCGCCATGGACCGACGCGCACGCCGTGGCGGTGAATGGGGCGTGGATGGGACTACGGGGTTCATGGTTCAGGGTTCAGGGTGCAGGAACTGCCTCGGGGACGGGATCTCTACCCCGAGGCAGTTCCTGCCCCCTGTCAGTTCCCTTCTCTCCTGAACCCTGAACCCTGAACCCCGTTCTACCCCTGCACGCTCGCCAACTTCCGGGCTTTCTCATCCAGACGCGCAATGAGGGTGTCGAACGACTTCTGGAAGCTGGCGAGACCATCGACGAGGAGTTTGTCGGTCACGCTCGCCAGCGAGATGCCCAGCGACTCCATCTCGGCTAGCAGGGCGCGCTCGGCGTCCAGGCCCGAGTCCACGGTGCGCTTCACCTCGCCGTGGTCGCGGAACGCCTCGATGGTGGCCGGGGGCATGGTGTTCACGGTGTCGGGACCGATCAGGTCCTCCACGTACAGCACGTCGCGGTAGGCCGGGTTCTTGGTGCTCGTACTGGCCCACAGTGGGCGTTGCAACCGCGCCCCGTGAGCCGTGAGCGCCTCCCATCGCGGTCCGGAGAACGCCTCGCGGAAGAGCGCGTAGGCGAGCTTCGCGTTCGCCACAGCCACGCGTCCCTGGAGCTTCTTCAGTCGTGCGGCCACCTCCGGCGAAGCTCCCGAGAGCAGCGCGCCGATCCGTTTGTCCACTTCAGTATCCACGCGGCTCACGAAGAACGAAGCGACCGAGGAGATCTGGCGAATCGGCCTCCCGGCAGCAACGCGATCTTCGAGTCCCGCCAGGTACGCCTCGATGACCTTCTTGTAGGCATCGCGGGAGAAGAGCAACGTGATGTTCACGTTGATGCCCTCAGCGATGAGCCGCCTGGTAGACACCGCGCCATCGGCCGTACCCGGCACCTTGATCATGACGTTGGGACGGCTCACCATGCCCCAGAGCCGGCGGGCCTCGAGTACCGTAGCGTCGGCATCGTGCGCGGCGGCCGGGGAGACCTCGATCGACACAAACCCGTCCCCACCACCGCTCCGCTCATGCACGGACTTGAAGATGTCGCAAGCGGAGCGCACGTCATCGGTCTCGACCAGCTCGAAGAGCTCCCACGCGGCGAGGCGGGCCGGAGCGCCGGCCAACTGCTCATCATACGCCGTACCTTCGGCCATCGCCTTCTCGAAGATGGTGGGGTTCGACGTCATCCCGGTGAGGTAGTCCGAGGCGATGCGCCGCTCGAGCTCGCCGTCACGGAGCATCTCGCGGTCTATGTAGTCGAGCCAGATCGACTGCCCCGCGTCGTGGAGGAGTTGAAGGCGATTGATGGGCTGCATGTTCTGCCTCTCGCTAAAGGTCTTGATCGAAGATAGCGCCACCTCACGTGGAAGCGTAGTGAACAGATGCCATGGAGATCGGGCGGAATGCTCGTTATTCTCAACGCGTCTGCTTCACCACTCACAATTCGCACATCGGGAGTTTGCCAATGCGCCCGCCATTCATGCGTGCGTCGCTGTCAGTAGCCGTTCTGGCGTTGGTCACGATCTCATCGGCACCCGCGGCATCGGGACAGGGAGAGAAGGGCGCTCCCTTCGAGGGCGTCGTGACGTTCGAGCTGGAAGAGGGCACGACCCTCGACTACTCCGTCCGGCAGGGCCTGGTGCGCCTCGACGTGAACGGCAAGGGCTCGCAGGCCGCGATGATCATGGACCCCGCGGCTCACAAGATGTACATGCTGATGCCTACCCAGCAGATGTACATGGAGATGGCGATTCCAGAGGCGGACGGTTCGGTCGAGGTGCCCGCGGACCAACCGAAGCCCAAGAAAACCGGTAAGACCGATATCGTGGCCGGCCATCCGTGCGAGTACTGGGTCATGCGCCACAAGGACGGTGATACCGAAGTCTGCCTGGCGAGCGACCTCGGAGGCTTCTACGGCTTCGGCAACACGACGGGCAAGGGCGGCGTGCCGGAGTGGCAGGAGCAGCTCAGCAAGAACTACTTTCCACTCAAAGTGATCGGGAATGAGGACGGCGGGCGAAAGGTCGTGCTATTGGCGACCAAGGTGGAGAGAAAAGCCCTCGAGAAGGCGATGTTCGTGCCACCCGCATCGTACAAGAAGATGACGATGTCCATGCAGATGCCAGCCAACCCGTCACGCTGATCCGGCGCTATCCGTAGTTCGTGTAGGGTTCTGTAAGGAGTCGTATTTTCAGCGGCTCGTAGACGAAGACGTGAGTCAGGCGCACCTCGTCGCCCACGCGCTCCACGCGCGACGAGGCGAGCGAGAAACCAGCGGCGTCGCCCAGCCCCATCGCATTGAGTCGCTCCGCCTCGCCCCGGCAAACGTCGCCCGGGGTGGGGCGGCTCGCCGGGTAGGCATCCTCGTGGTGCTTGCGCAGGAGCTGCATCTGCTCCTCGCCCCCGCGTTCCACCGCGTCTCTCACATCGTCACGAGTCAACGCCATCGCGCCTGCCTCCCTCGCGCACAGTGGGCGCGTCCATTCTGGTGGTGCGGCCCCGCGGCAACGCCGGGACCTACCGTGCTTCTGGTCTGCGTCTACACGCTAGCAACCCGAGACCCACGCTGTGCCGCCGGCGTGGCCACGCCGTCCGGTTTCGAGAGGAACGATTCGATGATGGGGTTGAACCGTTGCCAGCCACCGTGGTCCACCCCGCCCACCACTCGTAACTCTCCGCCCGGAGCTCCGGTCCATGAGGCCTGAACCACAACCTGGTAGCGCCTCCCCGATAGGCCGGCCACCTGGTCGGCGACTGGCGCCTGGAGAAGTCCCGCGAGTTGCTTGTGCGATCGTTTGCGGTAATTCGCGAGATACGCCGCGAGCACCGACTGGGCTTCAGTATTCTGCATGACGGTAACATGCTCCTCCGGCGCGGCACACGCTAGCCACACACGGTGAGCCGCGTGTGCCAGAGCAGTGATCGCTCAGCTAGCGCGACACTCAGCGCTCGAGCAGCGCTTCGATTCTGAGCGCGATGTCACGCAGCTCGCTGGCTGCCAGGGCAGCCGCTACGCGGTCGCCGGCCGGGTCGGCAGTGGCCACTATGTCGGCCGCCGCGCGCAGCGCGTGCACATCACGTGCGCTGAAACCTGTAGGCTGGTGAAACAGGGCGAGCGCCGCCAGCGCATGCCGCACCGGTGGCGGCACGGTCACGTACTCGTGCGCGCGGCTCATGATGAGTACGCAGTCGTCCGGCGTGATCCCGATTTTTGCCACGTACTGCGTGGCATCATCGGACACGTGGTGCGCGGCATCCCCCCCGCTCTCCTTCTGCCCGCGAGCCCACGCATCGATGTCTCGAGCGCGAGGTCTATAGTCGAGATCCCTCCACTCGTCGGGTGTGAGTGGCGGAGCTGTATGATCGGTGTCGTTCGTCATATTCATCCCCTCACTGGAGAGGCGTGCTGGACTGGAACTGCCATGCCAGCGCGTCGGCTATCGCCTCTTCACCGCTCGGGCAGCGAAGCCTGCCCATCGCGCGGATCGAAGGTGCTTCCGGCTGGCAGTACATGCATCACGATGCCGGTCGCGCCGAGCGCTCCGTCCCCGGGCGGCGTGATCCCAGCGTGGCGCGCGTCATACACCACCACGGCGCTCGCGCCGAGCACGCTCCACTTCCCATCGGGATGCACCAGCAGCGCAGTCGACTCGTCGATCCCGGCTCCCAGCAGAGTGGGGCGCTCGAGCACAGCACTGACGAGCCGGTTGTGCCGTTTGCGACGAAGGAAGTGCTGGTCGATGATGGCGCCCGGGATCAGCGCGAAGCCATCGCTGGTGATGATGTTGTCGCGAGCGATGGTCTTGAACGCATCGGTGGTATCGGGGCGAGCGCCGCCAGGATGGCGCTCGTCGCCGGTGATCATGGGGGTCGACATCACTGCCGCGCCAGCGGAGGTACCGCCCACCACGGCACCAGCGCGATAGCGGGCGTGAATGGCGGCTTCCACCCTGGTGCCGGCCAGCGCCTGAGCCAG
>DATCXG010000069.1:0-3290 GCA_036565945.1 Gemmatimonadaceae bacterium | reverse complement strand
CCACGCCGCCGTACTTGGCGAATGGATCGAAGCCCAGGCGCGGATCGCACATGACCTCCGCCGCCAGGTCGATCGAAGGACAGCCGGTCACGAAGACGCTCGCCGGCTCCTCACCCATGCGAAGCACCCGCTCGGCCGCCTTCTGGCTCGACACGAAGTGCAGGTCGGCCAGCTTGGTGACCGCGTGCCGCACCTTCTCGTCGATCGACCCGGTCACCTCACCGCCCTGCACGTGCGCCACCGGGATGTTCATGTACGCGGCGGCGACCGCGGTGGCCATGGTCTCGAAACGATCGGCCACGGTCACGACCACGTCGGGCTTGAGGTTGTCGAACACGGTGGAGAGCTCGAGCAGTCCGATCCCGGTGGTCTTCGCCATGGCGGCGAGGTTGCCTCCCTCGAGCACCATGAGCACGCGGGCCGCGATCTGAAAGCCGTCGCGCTCGATGTACTCCACGGCGTCGCCGTACCGGTCGAGCAGCGCAGACGCCGCGATCACGAGCTGCAGCTCCAGGTTGGGATTGTCCTTGATGGCCTGGAGGGCGGTCTTGATGCGGCTGTAACTCGGCCGCGCGGTTACTACCACACACACTTTACGTGGCATTCAGCGCTCCACCACTACGTCGGAGTCGGCCAGTAGCTCGTTGGCGTGAACACTTCGCGCCAGCCGCGCGCCCACCAGGTAGGGCAGCCGCGCCGCCGGAATCCCGGTCCCCGGCTTCTTCGCCGCCAGGTGCTCCGCGCGCAGCGTCGTGCCGGCGGGGAGATCCACGCGGGCCACCACGCTCTTGGTGAAGAGATCGCGCAGCGGCGCCAGGTCCCGCGCCGCGGAGTTCTTGTCCACCGGATTATCCATCATCGTCTCGATGAATCGCACTCCATCTACCAGCTCCCGGAGCTCGGCGGTGGTCACCGAGGCCACCACGTCCGGACCAAAGGCCTCGCGGCTCAGGGTCACGTGTACCTCCAATACATCCGCGCCCAGCACCGCGGCCGCGAGCCCGGGGTAGATCGTGCCCGAATGGTCGGACAGCCCTACCGCGCAGCCATAGCGTTCGCGGAAGGTGGGAAGGAGGTTCAGCCCCACCCGCTCGGGTGGGCACGGGTAGGCCGACGTGCACTGCAGCACCGCCAGCGGAAGCCCCCGGTCCTTCACGCGCTGCACCGCCAGGTCGATCTCATCCAGCGGGCTCATCCCGGTGGAGAGGATGACCGGGAGCGAGGTGGTAGCCATCCGCTCGAAGATGAGCGGGTTGCTCACCTCCCCCGAGGCCACCTTCCATGCCGCAACCCCAACTCGGGAAAGGAGATCCACCGCTTCCACCGAGAAGGGCGAGCTCAGAAAGAGCAGGCCGCGCTCCTCGGCGTGGCCGCGAAGCCCCACCCACTGCTCCTCGGTGAACTCCACCCGCTTCCAGTACGCGTAGCGCGACTCGTCCTGGCGGCTGAACTTCACCCGCCATGGCTCGCCGGCCGTGCTCTCGGCGTCGGCGATGTGCGTCTGGAACTTCACGGCATCGGCGCCCGCGGCCGCGATCGCGTCGATGAAGGCGTGGGCAGCACCCAGGCTGCCGTCATGGGCCTGGGCAACCTCCCCGATGATGAGGCAGCCATCCTGCCCGCTCCCGGGGCGCAGCACCGTCCTGAATCTGGCCAGCGACAACGATGAATCCTTGTTCAAGAGAAACTATGGAAAGCGACGACCCAGCACCGCAGCGCGCAGTGCAACGCAACCGCGGGAGTCCCTCAGCGGCCCGCGTGAGTGGCAAACAATATTCTTGGCTGTTGTTAAGAGCAAGATTAATGATTCCTTTTGTTTCCCAGTCGTTCGAGCCCAGCCAGTAAGCGGCGAAGTTGTTGCCACACCAGCACTTACCGGTATTGAACCCGGCCTCATCCGAGCCCCACTCAACGGCTGAGTTTGCCACTCCCACGACACACGAGTGTGGCGGTACGCCACCAACTGCGTAGGCGCCGCAACACGTAGTACACCTGGCCGGTGAGTCAAGCGGCGACCGCCTATCGCACCGCGCGTGCCGGGGACACTCGAAGGAGACTTCATCCGCTCGATTGCCTATTGGGCTGACACCATCAAATGGCGCCGCTCGTGCCCGGGATACTCGGAGGCGACACAATAGAGGAGGCGACGCATCGACCTCCGCGGTGGAGCCGCCGGGTCAGTTCCCCCGACCGCCCAGCAGGCAGTCGGCGCGACCGGTTTTCGGGACCAGGTCACGCCACCGGCTCGGCGGAGACACATGTTCCGCAGCTCGCCGCGCGGCCCCCGCGTCAACCCGGAAGACGGTCCAATCGCCCGAGCGCGCCACCCGCGCGAGGGGCAGGTTGGCGTCGCCGAGCCAGATGGGCGAACAGCGGGAATCCACCAGGATGTGAGTGATGTGGCGATCCGCGAGCCAGACGTCGTGCCACGCCGACCACGGCGTGCCGAAGAACTGGCGAAGCTCCGTCAGGCGCTCCACGGCATCGGGGCGTACGTAGTGCACGTAGCGCAGATTGGAGAGGTAGAACTGGTGTCCGTGGTATGCCGTGAGGATGGGCGCACGCAACGGTCGCGTGTAATCGTTGGACGGGTCAGCCAGATCGCTGCTGATCAGCAGCTCCCGCCCTACCGGGATGGAGCCCAGCGCACGATACAGCCCGGCGTCCTCCGCCACGGCATACTGCGCCGGCGGCTCGGATGCGAACCCGGCCACGAGCACGGGAATGGGCGAGAGCACGATCAGCGCGCAGCATGCGGCGAACAGCGCGCCCCAGCGCCGACGGTTCCGCAGCAGCGCCGCGCCGAGCAGCCCCACGCCGGCGGCGAGCAGGAGGAACTCCCCCGGATCCGTGCCCTGCAGGAGGTCGGCGGTGAGATACGTGGGGTAGATGTCGTGCAACCGGAGCGCCTGCCCCTGGGCGACGTACGCACTTCTGAGCGGCATCACGATGCTCCGGAGCGCGAGCGCGAGAGCGATCGACGCGGCCGCCGCTGCCGCGAGAAGTTCCACACGCGCCCCCGCCCCCGCCCCCACCTCGCTCGCGGGGCGATGACGACGATCCAGCCACCAGACGGCGAGCGCAACGAACGCGACGAGTGAGTAAGTCCTGCGAGCGTCGATCGCCAACTGCCGGACATCCGGCCAGACGAGTCGGGGCGCTTCGAAGAGCGCGACGTCGCCGGGGAGCCAGATCCTTGCCGCCACCGCCATCACCAGGCTGGCCAGGACTGCCACGCCCAGGCCAATCGTACGCGCCCGATTCTCCGGCTCGGCCACGAACCGCCAGCA
>DATCXG010000059.1:0-3540 GCA_036565945.1 Gemmatimonadaceae bacterium | reverse complement strand
GAGTCGGATTGCATCCAGCCGCGGCAGCGAGGGCGGCGCCAGTCCCACGAGTCCTTTCAAGCCGACGTACGCCGCGAGCACGCCCAGCGTGCCGCCCGCCAGCGCGAGCAGCAGGCTCTCGGCTCCCACCTGCATGGCGAGCTGGCGGCGGCTGGCGCCCAGCGCTGCACGCACCGCCATCTCGGTGCGGCGCGCCGTGCCGCGGACGAGCAGCACGTTCGCGATGTTCGCGCACGCGATCAGGAGCACGAGCGCGACGGCGCCCAGCAGCACGAGCAGCGGCTGGCGAACGTCGCCGACGATGCTAGCGCGCAACGGCTCGAGCAGCACGCCCATGCCGTCGTTGGCCTCCGGGTACGACTGCTCCAGTCGCCGCGCGATCGCACTCATCTCGGCTTGCGCTTGCTCGAATGTGACGCCCGGCGCCAGCCTGCCGATCACCGGCAGCCAGAGCGCGCCGCGGCTCTCGCGCAGATCTGCCGACGGGCGCAGCGGAATCCAGAAGTCATGCTCGCCCAGACCGGGCGGCATCACACCCACGACTTCGTACGGCGCCCCGCTCAGACTCAGCGCCCGACCCACGACCGCGGGATCCGAACCGAACTGCGTGGCCCACAGTTCGTGGCTGAGAATCACGACGTTCGGTCCGCTGAGGCTCTCCTCCTCGGGCGTGAAAACGCGTCCCAGAATGGGAGCGACCCGCAGGATGCCGAAGTAGCCCTCGCTCACCGCCGCCCCGGACAGCTCGCGCGGTTCGCCCGCCCCGGTCAGGTTCCGCGCGGCGGAGGCGACGGCGGCCATCCCCTGGATGCTCCGGCTCTGGGCGCGCCAGTCCACGAAGTTCGGATAGGACGTGATGTCCTTGTCGATGCCTTGCCGCGGATTGTTGAGCCAGACGCGCACCAGCCGATCAGACTCCGGGTAGGGCAGTGGCCGCAGTACGACGCCGTACACGATACTGAAGACGGCGGTGGTGACGCCGATGCCCAGCGCCAGCGTCAAAATCACTGCCACGCTGGTGGATTTGCTCCCGCGCAGGGAGCGGTACGCGTATTTCAGTGTCCTGGCGAAGCCGAGCATGGATGCCCTTCAGCGAAGTGGACGAGGAAGCGCTACCGAGTGAGAGTACAGAAGAAACGAATTGTCACCAGCACCTGACGTCGCGGCTCGAGCTTCTTCTCCGCTGGCGTTCCGAACGCCCAGCGCGTCACCGACGTTTAGACAGCCCCTGGCCAGAAAGCGTTGGATCCGGGGGTGACGTCAGCGTGGAGCTACCCGAGAGGATAAGGCCCGGGCCGTCCTGCGGCTTGATGCGGCGGATGCCGTCGACGATGTCCGGTCCAAGGCTCTCGAACGGGCCCCATTCAAGACTTTCCGGACGGTGGGTAGCGACATATTTCGTGGCCGCATTGAGGCGGTCCCCAATCGGACTGCTCGGCGCCTTTGCAAGCGAGTCAATAGAACATGCGGGCGCAGCCCGCGCCAATTGGCGCGGGTGTCCGGTTTCTACTCCGACCTCCCGTTTGCCCTCCTGTTTGCTCCGCTCGGCTTTTTTGCCGGCATCATATTCTCCGGGATCCTCGTGGCTTTCGAGAGCCGTCGAGGCTTTGATCGCATGTCGCTTTCGCGCTTTGTGGGGTGGGGCGCCGTGAGTGGCCTTCTGCTCTCCGGGATCTTCGTCGTCGGCGCGGCCCTTCGAGGGGAGAACTTGTGGGGAGAGTTCCTGGTGTTTGGTCCCGCGCTCGCCATGACGAGCGCGGTCTGCGCTGCTGGTTCGCTGGCCCTGTTACGCCAACACGGACTCTCGCCTGGAAGCTCTATGCCGCGTACATCAGGGCAATCAGCTACGCCAAGGTGAAGACCGACATCGTCGATGCGGCCACCTCAGCGCAGCTGCTCCGGAGTGACCTCGTCCCAGAGGCACACATGGTCAGTCCCGAATGGAGAGAAGCACGCGACCTACTCCGTGCCCGGCTCCAGATCGTGCCAGCGCCGATCCGCCCGCGGTCCGGCGCCGGTTCTCCGGGGGCTCGCGGCGCGCACGCGATGTCGATTTCCGCACGTCCCGTTCGACGTAACATGGGGGACCGAAAAGTGGCCCCTGAGAGCCGACGGCCCGGCAAGCGCTGACGCCGCCGTGCATGAACCGAACTCGCGTGTGCGCCGACTCCGGTCTGCGTGCATGCTACTCCCTACGAGGATACCAAACGATACCATGAGAACCGACATCTATCTGAACTACAACGGGACGTGCGAAGACGCCTTCCGGTTCTATGAGGAGCACCTTGGCGGCAAGGTGACGGGTCTGACGACGCATGCCACGGGTCCCCAGAACGCGCGACTTCCCGACGCGTGGAGGGACAAGGTACTTCACGCTCGGCTCGAGCTGGGCAATGCGGTGCTCATGGGCGCCGATATCCCAGGGGCCGAGCCGATGCGGAGCGCCTACGTGACCCTGACACTGGACGCGGCTGAAGAAGCTGAGCGAGTGTACGACCTGCTCGCCGACGGTGGCCAAGTCTTCATGAAGATGGAAGAGACGTTCTTCGCGTCCCGGTTCGCGATGCTCCGGGACCGGTTTGGCACATCTTGGATGCTCCTCCACGAGCACCCAACTCGGTAGACGCTCGGCGCGAATCGCGAGCCTGGTTGGCGGCCTAACGAGGGTGTAGAAAAACCCGCGCGGTGTAGTGTGCTGCGCTGAGGCACGGATGGCAATATCGAGTTCTGAGTGCGATACTGTTCCGAGCTCGCTCCTTCCCTCCAGGCACCGCATTCATGGCCCGCTACAAGTACATCGACACCAATCCGCGCCTCCTCCCCGTCGATCTCGCTCGGCAACTGCTGCCGGGCACCTTCGAGCATGCGGTGAGCCACCTCGTGGACCACGAGATCGACCTCTCACACTTCGATGCGCGCTATCAGAACGACGAGACAGGAGCCCCGGCCTACCCGCCGGCCATGCTGCTCAAAGTGGTACTCTGCGCCTACGCCCACGGGATTGTGAGCAGCCGCGCCATAGAGCGCGTCTGCCAGGAGCACGTCACCTTCATCGCGCTCTCGGGCGACACTGCTCCGCACTTCACCACGATCGCCAAGTTCGTGAGCTCACTGGGCGAAGACATAGCCCGCGTCTTCGCTGGGGTGCTCGCCGTGTGCGATTCCCAAGGCTTGATCGGGCGTGAGATGTTCGCCATCGACGGTGTGAAGCTCCCGAGTAACGCATCGAAGCAGCGGAGTGGCACACGAGCGGACTTCGAGCGGCGGGCAGCGAAGATGGAGACCGCTGCGAGAGCGATGCTCGAGCGCCACCGCTCCGAAGATACCCGGCCCATTGAGCTCGATCTGGCAGTGAAGGAGGCGAAGAGGAGCGAGCGGCTCGAGCGCGATGCCAGAGAGCTGAGGGAGTGGCTCGAAGTGCATCCCAACGATCGCCGTGGCCCCACGGGCGGGGTGAGGAAGAGCAATCGCACGGACAACGAGAGCGCCAAGATGGCCACCGGCAAGGGCGTGATCCAGGGTTACACGGGCGTGGCGGCC
>DATCXG010000050.1:0-5384 GCA_036565945.1 Gemmatimonadaceae bacterium | reverse complement strand
TTCGGGCACGGCCGTTCGCCTCGGAGGTGCAAGAGGTGTGCGCGGGATCAGCCTCGCTCCCCCTGTCGTCCCCATGGAAGCGGGGGCCTCAGCAGCCGTCATCCCCGCGAAAGCGGGGCCCATGCGGGCGAGGC
The DNA here is from genome assembly GCA_036565945.1 of Gemmatimonadaceae bacterium. GTDB lineage: Bacteria > Gemmatimonadota > Gemmatimonadetes > Gemmatimonadales > Gemmatimonadaceae > JADGGM01. The sequence continues at coordinate 5,250 of DATCXG010000050.1, read as the reverse complement.
CGAACATGCGCCGCCGCTTCCGCGGGTATGACAGGGGATACGGTGCGGAACTGGCGCTGTCGCCGGCCCCTCACTTCCGCCGTGGCGCGCGCGATGCAATGGAGACTCGTGAGCGACATCTCACACTCATTTGCGGGGGGTGCCGATGCTTGGATACAAGTTCTTCGAAGAATTCATTGACGGCAGGCTCGAGAGCAGCTCGGGCAACGTCATCGCCTTAGATCTCACAGGAGATTCATTCGTTCAGGAGGGCGGAGTCTGCTACGGCGCGGTGGTAGCGATCCCGGACAAGGCCGCGCCCAACAGCCCGGTCTTCAAGCGTCTCTTCAACGCCGAGTATCTGGGCGCGCGCTGCCGACGGATATCGGAAGCGAGGGCGCGCCTGATACACCCCCGGCTCTTCGAGTATCTCGACGCCATGGCGTGATGCACGGATTCCCGCCCGGGGTCGGGCGGGTTCCGAGTTTTCTCTTCCTGAACGGTGGGCTGCCGGGGCGACGCACGCCGCCGGCTAAGTTGCCGCCGAGCTCAGCCTTTGTGGCGGAAGATTATCCTGCCACGAGTCAGGTCGTACGGCGATACCTGAATGCGCACTCGATCACCGGCCAGCACGCGAATGCGGAAACGCCGCATGTTGCCGCCGAGCGTGGTGAGTACCGTATGGCTGTCGCTGACCGCCACGCGAAAGGTGGCATTGGGCAGCACTTCCGTGACTGTCCCTTCGAGCTCTATGGAGTCCTGTTTGGACATGTCAGCTCTCAGGGGCTTGCGAGTGGTGCACGCTCAATGGGCGCGGCGCAACGCTCTGGCGCTCCGCTGGCGCGCGGCTCCAGCCTTGCGTTGGCGTGCCTCGCTGGGCTTCTCGTAGAAGCGCTTGCGGCGAAGGTCCTTCAGGACCCCTGCGCGAATGACCTTGCGCTGAAACTGCTTCAGCGCGACGTCGAGCCGATCGTTCTCGCCAATGACGACTTCAACCACGACACATCCTGTGCTGAGGGAATGGGCCGAAACAACTACAAAAAAAGAAGGACCTGGATCTAGCCAAGTCCGACTGCGAATTCCGAGCCGGGTTGGTGGCACCACTTCCGGCGCCGAACCTGTCCCAATGCTCAACCACAACCTAGCTTGCAAGCGATCCGATGGCAATGGACCGGCCCCCTGATCGGCAGCCGCGCCCGCCTCGCGCCCCTTCCTCGGAGAGCCGTGCAATGAAGTCCGGAAAGCTCATCGCCGCACTGGTAATCGCCGCCCTCGTAGGCTTCCTCCTCTACTCCACGCTCGGCGCCCAGCGCGTGCAGTGCCGCTCGTGCGCCCAGTTCAATGGCCAGCGCAACTGCGCCACCGCCACCGCCGCCACCCGCGAGGAGGCCGCCCGCTCCGCCCAGACCACCGCCTGCGGGACCATTGCTCAGGGCATGGCCGAGTCGATCAACTGCACCAACTCGGCGCCAGCCAGCCTGAGTTGCGAGACGAAGTGAGACAGGGTTCAGCAACTACAGGGTTCAGGGTTCAGGTACTGCCTCGGGCGGGGAGATCTCTACCCCGAGGTAGTACCTGAACCCTGAACCCTGCCTCCTGAACCCTACTTCTTGTACTCCCTCTCCCCATACCCCACGTAGATCTGTCGCGGGCGGGCGATCTTCTGCTCCTTGTCGAGAAGCATCTCCTCCCACTGCGCGAGCCAGCCAGCGGTGCGCGCTATCGCGAACAGCACGGTGAAGAAATCCGTGGGAAACTTCATCGAGCGGTAGATGAGGCCCGTGTAGAAGTCCACGTTCGGGTAGAGCTTCCGTGAGACGAAGTAGTCATCCGAGAGCGCGATCCGCTCGAGCTCGAGCGCGATCTCCAGATCCTTGTCCATCCCGACTTCCTTGAACACGTCGTCGGCCAGTCGCTTCACGATCCGCGCACGCGGGTCGTAGCTCTTGTAGACGCGGTGGCCGAAGCCCATGAGCCGGCCCTCACCATTCTTCACGCTGTCGATGAACGCGGGAACGTTCTTCGGGTGGCCGATCTGCTCGATCATGCGGAGCACGGCCTCGTTCGCGCCGCCATGTAGCGGACCGTAGAGAGCGGCGATCCCGGCTGCTACCGCCGAGAACGGGTCGGCGTGCGCCGAGCCCACCGTGCGTACCGCGGTGGTCGAGCAGTTCTGCTCGTGATCGGCGTGGAGGATGAAGAGCACCTCCGTCGCCCTCGTGAACACCGGACGCGATTCGTAGCGCGACTCGCTCATCCGCGCCACCATCGAGAGGAAGTTCTCCACGTACGAGAGGTCGTTGTCCGGATAGACGAACGGAAGACCCTTGCTCTGGCGATAGATGAACGCCGCCAGCGTCGGCATCTTGGCGATCAGGCGGACGAACGAGAGATCACGCTCGGCGGAGTCGTGGATGTTCTTCGCGCTCGGGTAGAACGACGAGAGCGCCGCCACGATGCTCGAGAGCATCGACATCGGATGCGCGTCGTAGCGGAAGCCCTGCAGGAACGCCTTGATGTTCTCGTGAACGTAGGTGCGGTAGGTGATGTCGTGCACCCAGCCATCGAGCTCGTCCGTCGTAGGTAGCTCACCATGCCGGAGGAGCCACGCAACCTCGAGGAAGGTCGAGCTCTCGGCGAGCTGCTCGATCGGGTAGCCGCGGTAGCGGAGGATTCCCTTGTCGCCGTCGATGAAGGTGATGGAGCTGCGGCAGGCCGCGGTGTTGAGGAAAGCAGGGTCGTAGCTCAGCAGCCCGAAGTCCTCGGGCCCGGTCTTGATCTGCCGGAGATCCATGGCGCGAACGGAGCCGTCGGTGATCGGAAGATCGTACCGCTTCCCGGTACGCTCGTCGCTGGCAGCGAGCACCCCGCCAGCCCCGTCAGTGGCATCGGCTCTGGCTCCGGTCTTCGCTCTCTCCTCTGCTGTTACGTTTCCCTTGCTCATGCCTCACTCTCCACACATTGCCGTGACACCAAGCACGCGATGGTCGCGATTGGCCCCAGAGGTATTCTCCAGAAGCGCGACGAACGGCCGGCGTAGCGCGCCAGCCAACGAAAACTACAGGGAATCCCGCGTGATGGTATGGGTAGAGGTCGCGATTGCGCCGAAGTGGGTTACATTGGTGGGACTTTCCCCCCTCCCCCCACACCTCGCCACCCGCACAAAAGAATCGTCATGCGAAGTATTCATGACCTTCTCGCCCTCCCCCTGCTGGCAGGCGCAGTCGTAGTCATCTCATCCAGCTCGCTCACCGGCGCGGCGGCCGCCCAGTCGAACGCCGAGCGAATCGCCAACGACTGGTACACGCCCTCCCACGACTACGACCTGCTCCACCAGCGGATCGAGCTCGCGAACTTCAACTGGGACTCCACGAGCTTCGACGGTATCGTGGCGACCACGCTCCTCTCGCTCCGTCCGGGGATGGATTCGGTGGTCCTCGACGCCGGCCAGCTCCTGCGGCTGAACGCCGCGACCGCGGCGGACGGAGATTCGCTGCGAACCGCCCGGCGTGGCGATACGCTGGTGGTCTTCCTCGCTGCCCCGGCCGCCTTCGGCGACACCGTCCGCTTCACGCTAGGCTATCACGCCCGCATCGAGAGTGGACGAGGCCTCACGTTCATACATGCCGACGGACGGAAGAGGCGACGCCCCCAGATCTGGAGCCAGGGAGAAGCCGCCAACAACCACTACTGGTTCCCCACCTACGACCATCCCAACGACAAGACGACCTGGGAGCTCGTCGCCACGGTGCCGCGCGGCTACACCGCCATATCGAACGGCCGGGTGGTGGGCGACCGCAGGCATCGCGACGGCACGCGGACGCTCCACTGGTCGCAGGACAAGCCCGCCTCCACGTACCTGGTGTCGCTCATCGTGGGACAGTACGTCCGGGTTCACGACCAGTGGCACGGCATCCCCGTCGACTACTTCGTCTACGCCGAGGACAGCGCGAGCGCCCGCCAGCTCTTCGGTGTGACGACCGACATGATGGAGGTCTACTCCCGGCTCACCGGCGTGGACTACCCCTGGGCGAAGTACGCGCAGACCACGGTGGCCGACTTCTTCGGCGGGATGGAGAACGTGAGCGCCACCACCATGGTCGATTGGCTCCCCGACTCCACCGCGTACCGCGACCGGCCATGGTACCAGCACGTCCTCATCCCTCACGAGCTCGCCCATCAGTGGTTCGGCGATTACACCACTATCGACAACTGGGCGAACATGTGGCTCAACGAGGGCTTCGCCGAGTTCATGCCCGGCGCCTACTGGGCGGACAAGCTGGGCGCCCAGGCGGGCGACGACTACTACCTGGACGAATACCGGCAGTTCACGGCCATCGACAGGCAGCGCAGGATGCCGCTCGCAGCACTCGCATCGAACAACATCTATCCCAAGGGCGCGCTCGTCATCCGTATGCTCGAGAAGTACCTCGGGCCCGAGCGATTCTGGGCGTCGGTCAACCGCTACCTCACGCGCCATGCGTATGGGAGCGCCACCACGGATGACTTCCGCCAGGCCATTCTCGCTGCCACCGGCGAGAACCTGGGCTGGTTCTGGGATCAGTGGATCTACCAGGCCGGCTACCCCAACATCGCGGTGACGGCGTCTTACGACTCGCTGGAATCGCGCCTGACTCTGCACGTCAAGCAGACTCAGAGCGACTCGAGCAAGGCCGACAGTACAGGCCTTCGCTATACCACCCCCACCGTCTTCCGGATGCCGGTGACGATCCGGGTGGGAACCGTGAAGGGCGATCGACTCCGCAGCGTCTGGCTCGACAAGCGCGAGCAGAGCATCGTCTTCGACTCCTTGGAGCGAGCGCCAACGATGGTGGTGTTCGACGATGACAACACCGTCCTCAAGACGCTCGACTTCCAGCAGCCAACTCGCTGGCTGGCCACGCAGCTCACTCACGACCCCGACCTCTGGAATCGGTCGTGGGCCATCACGCAGCTCGGCAAGCGCACCAGCGACAGCGTCGCGGCCACCGCGCTCGCCAGCGCGGCGACGGGCGCCGATTACTACCGCACGCGCGCCGAGGCCGCGGGCGCACTCTCCGCGTTTCCGGCGTCGATCGCGATCCCGACCCTCGAGCTCGCGATGACCGATACCTCCTCGCGCGTGCGCCGCTCCGCGGTGAGCGCACTCGGCAGCATCGGCGGGCAGCGCGCCCTGGCCCTCGCGCGCGCGGCCTTCGCGGCCGACCCGAGCTACGAGGTACGCGCTTCCGCGCTGGTGGCGGTGGCGAGGATCGACCGCGATGCGCGGCG
>DATCXG010000041.1:0-4916 GCA_036565945.1 Gemmatimonadaceae bacterium | reverse complement strand
GACTACATGGCCTCAGCCGCCAGGTCGTTGCTGCCCGGCGCGCGGCTGCTGGCACCAGTGGAGACTGCCATTCCTGCTGGGCTCACGGAACTGGCCCGCGACGAGCGCAACTGGCTGGCGGTGAAGGGGGCAGACCCACGTTCGGTTGCGATGCTCAAACTCCGCGCACGCGGCGCGAAGTGACCTGCAGCCTGCTCATTCCTCGTAGAGAGAATCGATCAGCGCCTTGTACCCTCGATCCACGGCGCGCCGCCTCACCTTGAGCGTGGGAGTCAGCTCGCCGCGCTCAAGGGAGAATTCATGCTCCAGAAGCGCCACCTTCTTCGGGGTCTCGTACCGCGCCAGATTGCCGAGTTTGCTGAGCACCTCGCGGTCCATCTTCGCCTGCACCGCGGGTTGGGAGAGCAGCTGCGCACGGCCTTCGAACGCAACATTCTTGTGCCTTGCCCACTTCTCCAGCTGGTCGAAGTTGGGAACGATGAGGACCACGGGGTACTTCCGCTTGTCGCCGATCATCACCGCCTCGCTCACGAACTTGTTTGTCTTGATGAGGTTCTCGATCGGCTGGGGCGCGATGTTCTTCCCACCAGCGGTGACGATGATGTCCTTCTTGCGGTCGGTGATGCTGAGGAATCCGTCGGCATCGAGCTCGCCGATGTCGCCGGAATGCAGCCACCCATCGGCATCGATCGTCTCGCGAGTCTGATCGGGCTTGTTGAAGTAGCCCTTCATCACGTTCGGTCCGCGGACGAGGATCTCGCCGTCGGGAGCTATCCTCACGTCGACTCCCGCGATGGGAAGGCCCACGGTGCCGATGCGGAAGTGATCGGGGGTGTTCACCGCTATGACCGGTGATGTCTCGGTGAGTCCGTAGCCCTCGAGTATCATGAGGCCGGCGGCATAGAAGAACTTGTTTATCTCCGTCGCCAGCGGTGCGCCACCCGATACGAAGTAGCGAAGCCTGCCGCCCACTCGCGCGCGGAGCTTGGAGAAGACCAGCCGTCGTGCCAGGGCATAGCGCGCGGACAGCAGGACTCCGGGCCGCCGGCCGGCCAGAACTTCATCGGCCCACTGACTCCCGACCGAGCGAGCCCAGAAGAAGATCTGCTTCCTGACGCCGCCGGAGCTGAGCGCGCTCTCCAGTACCCGAGCGTAGATCTTCTCGTATATCCGCGGTACCGACACGACGATCGTGGGATGCACGTCGCCGAAGTTGTCGATGATGGTGTCCATCGATTCCACGTATGCAATCGACACTCCCACCGCGAACATCAGGTAGTCGAACATCCGCTCGAGGATGTGCGATAGTGGGAGAAAACTCAACGACACGTCATCGGTGCGGAACGGGATGGCCTGCATCACCGCCGCGACGTTGGAGGCGATGTTGCCGTGGGTGAGCATCGTGCCCTTGGGCTCGCCGGTAGTGCCCGAGGTGTAGATGATGGTGGCCACCTGGTCTGGCTCGACGGCCAGCGCCTCGGCCCTGTAGCGTTCGGCCGAGTTTCCGTGCTCCTCCCGTGTCTGTCCATCCGCGGCGGCGCCCTTCGCCTCCAGCGCCGGCAACGCGATGTCCACCCCGTTCTGCGCCGCATCGAAACCGATCACCCACTTGAGAGCGGGAAGCCGTGAACGGATCGAGGCGATGGTGTGCGCGTGCTCCGCGTTCGACACGAAGATCGCCACGGCTTCCGCGTCGTGCAGGATGTAGTGCATCTGCTCCGCGGGGAGCGTGGCATAGATTGGCACATCCACGAAGCCAGCGGTGAGGCACGCGTAGTCGGCGATCGCCCATTCGGGGCGGTTCTCCGCGAGGATTGCCACCCGGGCACCGGGCGGGATGCCCATCGCGCGCAGCCCCAATCCGGTGTGGCGCACTCGGTCCGCGAGGGTGCGGTGCGAGACTGGCTGGTAGCGCCCGCCTGCCTTGACCTGCAGTGCGTCAGGCCGATCGTGCTGCTCGACTGCTCCGAAGAACAGTTGATTGAGGGTGGTGGGTGAGACGCTCTCCCCGTTGCGCGCTCTGTTCGGGGACACGGCGGAAACGGACATCGGTTCCTCCCGCGAATTGAGGTTGGCCCGCTACTGCCGTACCTGAATGGTGTAGTGCACGACGAAGCGGATCGGGGTCGTTGTGCCGCCAGGTTGGACGGCGCGTGCGCGAACGATAACCGAGTCCGTATCGGGCGTGGCGAAGGGCGTGATCCGGAGCGCGCTCGTGGTCGTGCCATCGGAGCCGGTGGTGTCGAATAGCGACGCCAGCCTCGAACCAGCATCCACCAACTGTACCCTGGTGGAGTCGGAGTTCTCGTGCCCGGCCGGGTAGTCGAAGACATACTGCACCAGGAACTTCGGAACGTTCACGGTATCGGAGCCCGCCACGTGAATCAGCCGGACGTTCATGGGCCGAAGGGTGTCGCGGCCGGTTACGAAGTCGATGGTGTAGTCCAGCGTGTCCACCAGGGGATCGATCGCGAGCATCGCCGTTGGTGGCTCCACGACTGTGAGCGTGATGGGCTCCGATTGCAGGTTCCCGACTCGGGCGATGACCATGACGTCACCGGTGTCGCGCCCGACGATGTTCCCTGTGGTGGTATCGAGTGCGACGCGCCCCGCTGAGTCCAACGCCAGAAAGTGAATCGGGGCATCGGCGATGGGCTCGTTCATCGAGTTGAAGACCGAGGCGCGGAGTGGCACTGCCTGCCCCGTGATGTCGCGCATGGAATCGCCTACCACCAGCGATGGGAGCACCGGCGCGAATATCTCGATGGCCACCGGCGCGGCTGGATCGGTACTCACTTTTGTGCAGGCGAGCATGCCCGTGGATGTCGCGATGGCGGAGAGGGCAGCCACCGCGCGCAACGCTCCGCGCGCGCTCATTCGAAGCGCTCCGCCAGAATCGTGGCGAGGTTCACGTAGGCCTGCGCGGCGGCATCGGCCGGCGTGCGCAGCACCACTGGTTGGCCGGCGGCGAACGCCTCACTCGCCGCGCTGGTGCGGGGCACCACTATGTCGAACACCATGTTGCGCGGCAGGTGTTCCCGCACGTACTCCGCGACGCGGCAGCACGCTTCGCTCTGGGGATCGAACATGGTGAGCACGAGCCCATCGAGTGTGAGATCCTCGTTCACCGCCACTATCTCCTGGATACCGCGCAGGATCTGCGGGGTCGTCTGCAGTGCGAGCGGTTCGCACTGCAACGGCACGATCACGTGCTGGCTAGCCTCGAGTACTCGGTGCACCACCGGCCCGAGGCCGGGAGGCGTGTCCACGATGGTGACGTGCGTGCGCTCGCGCGCCAGAGCCAGCAGGTTCGGCAGCAGGTCCGTGTTCTCGACCTGATGCTGATACCCCGCATGGCTCGTTTCGGTGCTCACCGTGCCGGCCAGAATCACGCGCAGCCAGGGCAGTACGGTGGGGAGGATCACCTCGCGCAGCGACTTCTGCCCGGCGAGGTAGTCGGAGATGCCGTACGGCGAGTGTCCTCGTCTGAGGCCCACGCCGTAGCGCACGGCGCCCTGAGGGTCGACATCCACCAGCAGTGTCTTGAGGCCGCGACGGGCGAACGCGGCAGCGAGATTCACCGCGGTGGTGGTCTTTCCCACACCCCCTTTCTGGCTGACTACAGCGAGGATTCGTCCCACTCGCTACTCTGTTTCAGCTGTTGGTTCTGCCCCGGGTGTACCGCCCTGCGCGTTTTCTTGCTGTTCGTCGTCCCTGCCACTGCTCTCCTGATCCTCGCCCGTCTGCAGTCGCGTGAGAGTCTCACGTGCATGGCGCACCCAGCGCTCCGCCTCCGCGCTCTGCGGATGGTTGGCCAGGAACGCCGTCAGGTGCCGCTCCGCGCCGGCCTCGTCGCCCCTCTTGAGGAGGAGGAAGGCCAGTCCATAGTGCGCGCCACTCAACTGCGGCTCGAGCTCCAGCGCGCGCCTGTAGCAGCGGATGGCGTCGTCGAGGCGCGCCGTCTTGGAGTATGCGATCGCCATGTTCTGCAGGATGCGCTGATCGTTGGGCTGATCGCGCAATGCCAGGCGATAGGACGTGAGGGCAGCGTCATAGTCGCCCTGGCGCTCCAGCGCCAGTGCTTCATTCAGGTAGTCGAGACGCTGTGGCTTGGGGGGGTGAGGTGACTTTCCACCCGTCAAGCGGCTCCACCATGACATACGGTCGCGGCTAGGGTCGAGGACTTCGGAGGAGTGGGAACGGCTACGCCGCTGTATGCTGGGCATCCGTAAGGCCCCCGAAGAGGCCAAAGTTACCCCGTACCCCCGAGCGCGGCAACTGCGCTGTCCCCTACGCGCACAACGATATAGCTTCCTCTGGAGCAGGTGGGGCGCCGCCATCGGTGCCGCCGCAGGTCGGATCACACAGGAGGGCTCATGTCGCCACGCCGAAGGACCTTGGACGAGACGCGCGGCGTACTGGAGGTGGACTGGCCACTCTTCGGCGAGCTATCGCGTGCGCTGGCACTCAAGGTGGCGCGCTCGTACGACCCCGAGATAGTCGTCGGCATCGCCACGGCTGGTGTGATTCCGGGCGCCGTCATCGCCGCGATAATGGGGCGTGAGTTCCATTCACTGATCGTGAGCCGGCGCTACCACGCGGAGACGATTCGCGAGACGCCAGCCATTCTGGGAGCAGCGCCACCGGAGGTGCGAGGCCGCCGCGTTCTCCTGGTGGATGAGACCTGCGACACGGGCGATACGCTGCGTCTCGCTGTGGCGGCCGTCGTTCACGCGGGTGCCTCGGATGTCCGCACCGCTGTCGCCTTTCGCACCGGCCCCTACGAACCCGACTTCGCCGCCCTCGAAACCGAGAGCACCATCATGCTGCCGTGGGACGGCGAGGTGTACCTGGGGTTGGGGAACGAGGGGGCTTAACTACAGGGATCAGGGAACGTGAACTACAGAGGGATCAGG
>DATCXG010000024.1:0-5347 GCA_036565945.1 Gemmatimonadaceae bacterium | reverse complement strand
GCGGCTTCGCTCAAAAGTTCTGCCTCAGATCCATTCCGGAATACGGGCTCGCCACCTGGTCGCCGTAGCCGTTGAACATGAGTGTGGGTCGCCGACGGAACTCGCCGATGCGACGCTCCTTCGCCTGGCTCCACCGCGGGTGGTCCACGTTGGGGTTCACGTTCGCGTAGAAGCCGTATTCGTTGGGCGTGGCAATGTTCCAGGTGGTGCCGGGTCGCTTCTCGGTGAACGAGATCTTCACTATCGATTTGGCACCCTTGAAGCCGTACTTCCACGGGATCACGTGCCGGAGTGGAGCACCGTTCTGGTTGGGGAGCATCTTCCCGTAGAGTCCCACCACGAAGATCGCGAGCGGGTTCATCGCTTCATCGAGTCGCAGCGCCTCGGTATAGGGCCAGTCGAGGATCGGACGCCGCTGGCCGGGCATCTGCTTCGGGTCGAGGAGCGTCGTGAGCTGTACGTACCTGGCCGACGAGAGCGGTTCGACCTGCTTGATGACGCTCGCCATGGGGAAGCCGAGCCATGGAATCACCATCGACCACCCTTCAACGCAGCGATGCCGGTACACGCGCTCCTCGAGCTTGTAGGGCTTGATGAAATCCTCGAGATGGTAGGTGGCCGGCTTCTTCACCAGCCCGTCGACCTGGAGGGTCCATGGCTTGGTCTGGAAGCTCTTCGCGTTGGCGGACGGGTCGCTCTTGTCGGTGCCGAACTCGTAGAAGTTGTTGTAGGTAGTGACGTCCTCGTACGGCGTGAGCTTGTCATCGAGCCGCTCGCCGTCGGCGTCGCCACCACCGTTCGCCGCGCTCGCGCCCGGCATATCGCACCCCAGCAACGATGCGCTGCTCAGGAGCGAGGAGCCCGCCACCGCAGCGGCAGCGAGCCCCACCCCGCCGATCCTGCCGAGGAACTTTCGCCGGTCGACGTAGTCCCTCTCATCGGTGATCTCCGATGCGCGAATGTCGTTGGGCTTCCTGATCAGCATGGCCGGTGTCCTCTGGTTTTGTGCCAATGAAGATACTGCTCGTGGCCAGAAACAGTTCCCGAGAGGGAACTGCAGGGCTCGGGAACTGCGAGGGTTCAGGATTCAGGGTTCAGGGTTCAGGAACTGCGAACTGCAGGGAACGGGAAACAGGAAACTGGGAACAGGTACCGGCTCGTAGCAGCAAGCTCTCTACTCGGAGGCAGTTCCCTGTTCCCTGTTCCCTGGTAGTCCCTGAACCCTGAACCCTGTAGTTCCTGAACCCTGTCTTATCCCCTCCGTTGACATTCCCACCCTCCCCTCTCACATTCCGGAAACACGTACCGCGGTGATTTGTAGCGATTGCGACCGCGTTAGAAATTCCGCTAAACCGTTCGCGTGATCTGTGCAAACAGCCCGGGGGCGGTAGTCGCTCATCGGGCTTTTTTTGTTGCGCTCGGTGGGCTCAACTTCAAGGGCCTGCTTCCATGACTCACCCCTCAGCCGATTCCTTCGTCTTCTCCAGCGAGTCGGTGTCCGAAGGACATCCCGACAAGCTCGCCGACCGCATCAGCGACGCCGTGCTGGACCTCCACCTCCGCTACGACCCGCGCTCGCGCGTGGCGTGCGAGGTGCTGACGACCAACAACTTCGTCTGCATCGCCGGTGAGACGCGCTGCAATACCAAGGTGACGGCGGAGGAGATCGAGCTCGCCGCCCGGCAGGTGATCCTCGACACGGGCTACACCGGATTCGATCCGCGCTTCGGCCACGAGAGCGCCGTGATCGATGTGCGGCTCCAGCCCCAGTCGAACGAGATCGGCTGCGCGGTGGATGAGAAGCTGACCGCCGAGCTCCAGGGTGCCGGCGATCAGGGTCTCATGTTCGGTTACGCGACTAACGAGACCCCGTCGCTCATGCCGGCACCTATCACCTATGCGCACGAGCTGGTGAGCGAGCTCGCTCGCGCTCGGAAGGCTGGAGACGCCTCCTGGCTCCGTCCCGACGCCAAGTCGCAGGTCTCCATCCGCTACGTGGACGCGAAGCCAGTGGAGGCCAAGCGGATCGTCGTTTCCACCCAGCACTCGCCATCCGTCAACCAGAAGGCGATCCGCGACTACGTGATCGGGACGACGATCCCCGCCGTACTTCCTGCCGAGCTGCTCACCGATGGATGGGAGGATCGGGTGCTGGTGAATCCGTCGGGTGCGTTCACCGAGGGCGGGCCGGCCACCGATACCGGGCTGACGGGACGCAAGATCATCGTCGATACCTACGGCGGTATGGCGCGTCACGGCGGCGGGGCCTTCAGCGGGAAGGATCCATCGAAGGTGGATCGCTCGGCGGCGTACGCTGCTCGGTGGGTGGCGAAGAACATCGTGGCGGCCGGGCTCGCCGAACGGTGCGAGGTGCAGGTGGCTTATGCCATCGGGGTCGCCGAGCCCGTGAGCATCATGGTCGAGACCTTCGGCACGTCGCGCGCCACGCGACGGGAGCTCGAGGAGCGGGTGGCCGAGACCTTCGACCTCACACCCTATGGCATCATCCGCGATCTCTGCCTCCTGCGGCCCATCTACTATCCGACAGCCGCGTACGGGCACTTCGGGCGCGAGCCGAACGGTAACGGCACCTTCACCTGGGAGGAGCCGTCGAAGTCGGCGGAGTTGAAGTCCGAGAAGAGCGTGGTCGCGAGCGCCTGAGAGCGGCGGCGGCTGGCGCGTAGCCCGGCGGGCTACGCGCCCCCATTGCGGATCAGGGCCGGACTCTGTACCCATAGTGCCCTATGACCGCGCTCTACTCAGCGGCGATGTTCGCACTCGTGCTCGGTGCGTGCACGCGCTCGCCGGAAGCGTCGCCCAGCGACAGCGTCCGGGTAGATGCCAACGCGCCGGTATCGGCTGTGTCCGTGCGTGCCGCGGAGGTCGAGCGCGTCTTGCTTCCCGTACCGTCCGATTCCCAGATCCCCGCCGGCCCCCTGGGAGTATCCATCAGGCGGGGGCGCGCCCTCTTCGAGGCGACCCGCGATAGCCTTCCCGCCCACGTAGGGAATCGTCTCCGCTGCCTCAGCTGCCATCTCGACGGCGGTCGGCGAGCGAACGCTTCGCCTCTCGTGGGGGCATTTCTGAGCTATCCCACGTACAACGCGCGCGCGGGGAGAGTGTACACCATCGAGGATCGCATAAACGACTGCTTCCGGCGCAGCATGGCCGGGCGGTCGCTGGCAGCCGAGAGCGCGGAGCTGCGCGACATGATCTCGTACCTCGCTTTTCTCTCACGCGGAATCCCGGCGGGTGAAGAGGTAGAGGGACACGGGATTCCGAAGATCGAGCCGCTCGTCCCGGACACGGCGCGCGGCAGTGAGATCTTCGCTTCGACGTGCGCGCGTTGCCACGGGGCGAGCGGCGACGGCACCACCGTGGCGCCACCGCTCTGGGGAACGGGCTCCTTCAGCATCGGCGCCGGCATGGCGCGGCTGCGTACGGCGGCATCGTTCATCCGGCACAACATGCCGTACGACCAGCCCGGCACGCTTACCGATCAGCAGGCCTTCGACGTCGCGGCATACATCAACTCGCATCCGCGTCCCGATCTGGCTGGGAAGGAGAACGACTGGCCAAACGGCGACGAGCCGCCCGATGCCGCTTACCCGACACGCGCGTCGAGGAAGCAAGGCGCCGTTGCAATGACGGAGAGCAGATGAAGAGCCGTCAGTAGAGCGCAGGGGATGACAAGGCAGACGAAGACGTAGTCAGCGCGCGAGTAGTCCGTCACCCACATCACGGAGGGCTGGAAAATGCTGAACGCCAACGACTACACCACTCACCGCCGCGGCTTCCTGGCGCGGCTCGCGGCCGGATCGGTCGCGCTGGGACTGAGCGCGATTCCCTCGCCACTGCGCGCGGCTACCGAGAGCTCACCACGCGCGGACGGCCGCGGGATGCCCAGCCCTGACGACTGGCTCGCCGGTGCGAAGGGAAAGCACAGGCAGGTGCTCGATGCCGTCTCCGTGAACAACGGGATGTCGCTGATCTGGTCGATGGTGTTCCTGAACACTCACAATCAGGCGAGCAAGTTAGCGGACAAGTCGCTGACCGCGGTGACGGTGCTCCGGCACGACGCCATCCCCATCGCGTTTCAGGATTCGATCTGGAAGAAGTACAAGCTGGGTGAGGCATTCAACGTGACAGATCCGGCTACCAAGAAGCCGGCGGAGCGCAACCCGTTCTTCCACCCCAAGCAGGGAGAGTTGATGCTTCCGGGAATGGAGGTAGAGGCACTGCTCGGTCGCGGGGTAGTCTTCGGAGTGTGCAACCTGGCGACCACGCTATTCAGCGGGATGCGCGCCGAAGCGATCGGTGTGCCGAAGGACGAGGCGTACAAGGAGTGGGTCGCTTCCCTCATCCCGGGGATGACGCTCGTGCCGTCGGGGATCTGGGCAGTGAACAATGCGCAGGAGCATGGGTGCAGCTACGCCTACGCGGGCTGAAGCGGCGAGCGCGTACCGGTGTCCGCAGATGCGGACACCGGTACGCGCAGTTGTGATGTGCATCCACGAACATTCCCCGTAGCCAGTAACAGGTTGACCGGTCGCAGTAAAATTTTCTGCCGCACAGTATGGAGCGACCAACGGCGAAGGGGTATATTGCGCGTCCCTCGCTGCGCCCGAGGTTTTCGTGGGCGCGTGATGATGACTGTCTACCAGCGAGACTTATGCGAGCTGTTTGCATCTCACGACATCGCATCCTCAGCGATCACGTCTGCTCGATCTTTCGCGACACCGGTGTGGAGTGCCAGCCGGTGGTCGGTTTCCAGGAAGGAATGACCGTCACACGTTCGGTGTTTCCCGACGTGGTGATATGTGATTACGATCTGCTCGTCGCTGCGCCGCTGGCCGATTGGGAGCGCGACCCGCTGCTCTCTGAAGTGCCGATCATCGCGGTGAGCCTCACCCGCCGTCCCGAGGAGGCGCACCTGGCCGATACCAACGGGATCGCTGGGTTTCTCTATTTGCCGCTGCTGGCCGACGGCGACGCCGTGCGCATGGTGAAAGCGGCGTGCGCTCGTGGTGATGCGAGCGGCGAGAGGAGTCATGGCATCCGTGTGCCCGACAGTGCGTTTCGCTGGCCCGTGATCGACGAGCCCGAGCGGGTGCGGCGGGATTGAGCGTAACTGAGCTATAGGTGATCGGGTCAGCGACTATCGAGCGAACGGCGAATCGACCAAGTGACTGGATGACGAAAGACGGCAATATGAGCAAGCGTATATGAGCCGCGCGCGCGCGGCACTGCTACTCGCGGCCGCGGCGATCTGCGGCGTGGGGTGCGGAGGGGAGAAGGGGAGTGCATCGCGGCCGGGCTCCCGGAGCGGCGCGACGGCAGCGGGTGG
>DATCXG010000018.1:0-2686 GCA_036565945.1 Gemmatimonadaceae bacterium | reverse complement strand
GCGGCCGGGCTCGAGGAGCGGCTTCAACTCGCCCCCGCAGCCAACCCCAACGGCCCCAGCTACAACCATCCGGGCGCCGCGGCCGTCCAAGCACAAGGACCGGACCGCCGTAACCAATCCGGCCGCGCTCCGTAGGGCACTGTACGACCCGAGTCGCCCTCCACCAGCCCCGGATAGATGCTCGATACAATCAGGAACGACATCCGCCAGAGCTTCCGCCGCCTGAAGAGCCACCCGGCATTCACGGCCGTCGTCCTCATCACGCTCGCCCTGGGCATCGGGGCGAACACGGCGATCTTCTCGGTGGTGAACACCGTGCTGCTGCGGCCGTTGCCCTACAAGCAGCCGGGCGAGCTGGTCACCGTACAGCACCACTATCCCTCGCTCGAGCTCGATGCGCCGGTGTCCGCACCGGGCTTTCGCGAGTACCGTGACAACACCCACGTCTTCGATAAAGTGGCGGTGGAGGCTTCCTGGGCCGCGAACCTCACCGGAGTCGGGGACCCGGATCGGTTGCGCGGGGGGCGGGTCTCGGGGCTGTATTTCCAGACCATGGGGGTACCGGCAGCGCTCGGACGGACCCTTCTGCCCGAGGAGGATGAGCCGGGCCGCAACCACGTGGTCGTCCTGAGCGACGGGCTGTGGAAGCGGCTATTCGGCGGCCAGCGCAGCATCATCGGGAGCACGGTCTCACTCAACAGTGAGGCGTACACGGTGGTGGGCGTGATGCCGCCGTCGTTCCGTGACTTCTGGTCGCACGACGTAGAGATCTGGACTCCGCTCGCGCTCTCGCCCGACAACTTCGCGCTCGACAACTTCACGAGCGAGTGGCTCAATCTCACGGCTCGGCTCGAGCCCGGTGTGACGCTCGACCAGGCCAGCCGCGACATGCGAGCGTTCGCCGAGCAGCTCAAGCGCGACCACTCGAGCCAGTTCCCCCCGAACTGGACGCTCAAGGTGACCGCGCTGAACGAGATCGCTACGGGTGACATCCGGCCCGCGCTGCTCGTACTCCTCGGTGCGGTGGGCTTCGTGCTGCTCATTGCCTGCGCCAACGTCGCTAACCTGCTACTCGCCCGAGCGGCCGGCCGCACCAAGGAAGTGGCGATCCGCTCCGCGCTGGGCGCCGAGCGGTGGGACCTCATCCGCCAACTACTCACGGAGAGCATCGTCCTCTCGCTGATTGGCGGTGCGATCGGTTTGCTGCTCGCGTACTGGAGCGTGCGCGCACTCGTGGCAGTGAACCCGAGCAACATCCCGCGCATCCAGGAGCTCGGGCTCGACGGCAACGTGCTGATCTTCACCGCCATCGTGTCCGTGGCTACCGGCGTGATCTTCGGCGTGGCGCCGGCACTGCAGATGTCGAAGGGCGATCTGCAGTCGACGCTCAGAGAGGGCGGCCGCAGTGGTAGTGGCGATCGTGGCGGCCAGCGGGTACGGCGAGCACTCGTCGTGACCGAGGTCGCGTTGGCGCTCACGCTGCTCATCGGCGCCGGGCTCCTGGTGAAGAGCTCCGCGCGCCTCGCCGGCGTCGACCCGGGCTTCAACCCGCACGACATCCTCACCTTCAACCTGTCACTCCCGGAGATCAAGTATCCGTCGGACACCGCCACCATCGCGTTCTTCGATGCCGTGATCCCGCGTATCGCCCAGGTGCCGGGGGTGCGTGCTGCCGGTGCCACATCGGTCATGCCGTTCGGCGGGAGCTGGTCCACCGGGAGCTTCAACGTGGAGGGCTACGATCCCCCGCCCAATGGGAATGGCCCTTGGGGCGACATCCGCATCATCAGCCCCGGCTTCCTCGAGACGCTCCAGGTTCCGCTCCTCGCGGGGCACATCTTCACCGAGCAGGACGCGCGCAGCCCGTTCCGCGTGGCGGTTGTCGATGACGAGTTCGTGCGCCGTTTCTACAAATCACCGGCGGACGCCATTGGCAAGCGTCTCTGGCGCGGGTCACCCACGCCTACCGACAGCACGCGCTACGTCACGATCGTGGGTGTGGTGGGGCATACCAAACACGAGGGGCTGGCAGCCGATCCGCGCGTGCAGCTCTACGTGCCGTACGCGCAGTTCGGCGACGTGAACAACATGGCCATCGCGGTCCGCACCGCGGGTGATCCCACGCGGTACGTTGGCGCCATCCGCGACGCGATCCGCTCGGTGGACAGGGACGAACCGATGGCGCAGGTGCGGACACTCGACGATCTCGTCTCGGAATCCATGGGCCAGCGCCGTCTGTCGATGATACTGCTCGGTGTCTTCGCCGGCATCGCGCTGCTGCTCGCGTCGGTCGGGATCTACGGCGTGATGTCGTACAGCGTGGTCCAGCGCACTCGGGAGATGGGGCTCCGCATGGCGCTCGGCGCGAAGCAGCGGGATGTGCTAGCGCTCGTGCTGCGACAGGGGATGACCCTCGTGCTCGCGGGCGTCGCGATCGGTGTGATCTGCGCGCTCGCGCTCACGCGGGTGATCGCGAACCAGCTCTACTCCGTGCGGCCCACCGACCCTGTAACCTTCGCGGCGGTCGCGATCCTGCTCGCGATCATAGCGCTGGTGGCCACGCTGCTGCCCGCGTGGCGCGCGACGCGGGTGGATCCGACGGTGGCGTTGCGGGAGGAGTAGAGAGGAGCGCGGGCGCTCACTTTGCCGGTATGGCGTCTGGTATGCTGTTCGCTGTGGCCTCGGC
>DATCXG010000010.1:0-2051 GCA_036565945.1 Gemmatimonadaceae bacterium | reverse complement strand
GGGGGCGGTCGACTCCCTGACCACGAGCGTGGTGTCGATCCTTATCTCCTGGCCGTCCGCCCGAGCACCGCGAGGCCCGGGGAGAAGCGCCTCACCGATCAGGTGACCGATCTCCTCGCGCGGGATATGCGCGGTGGTCAGCGCGGGGGAGACGAACTCCGAGAGCCCGATGTTGTCGAATCCGGTGACCGACACGTCCTCTGGCACCCTGATCCGCCTCGCGTGCATCTCGCGTAGTACGCCCACCGCCATGAAATCGTTAACGCACACCACGGCGGTGGGGCGGAAGCCGGAGGTGAGGATCTCGCGCGCGGCGTTCTGACCACCGATCGGTCCGTCGGCGCTCGCGACGGTCATGACCTTGAGGCGCGGCGCGTACTCAGCCGCCACCTCGAGAAAGGTCGCCTTTCGATCGCTCAGCGGCTCGAGCGTGGTGTGGTGGCCGATGAACGCCATGCGGCGGTGCCCCAGCCCGTAGAGATACTCGAGGATCCGCTGCATCCCCATCCGGTAGTCGACCTTGATGTTGGTGATGTTGGGTCTCGGCGCGCCCACATCGTAGAACACCACCGGCAGGTTGCTCTCCGAGAGTTCCCGGATGAGCGAGGGTCGCTTCTCGGAGACCACTACCGCCAGACCGGAGACGCCGCGGCCGAGCATCATCTTCACACTCGAGACGAGTTGCTGCGGACGGTAGTCGGTATTGGCCACGAGGACGTCGTAGCCGCGCCGGTGGGCGTCCGCCTCAAGGGTGCGGAAGATGTCGAGGAAGAAGGGATTCTCGAGGTTGGAGACGATCATGCCGAGCGTGTGGTTCGGGCCGCCGGCCAGCATCCTCGCGTTGAGATTGGGGTAGTACTTGAGCTCTTCGACCGCCTGCAGCACGCGCTCGATGGTCGTGTGCTTCACCTGGCCAACGTTATTCAGGACGCGCGACACGGTGGCCGTGGACACCTTTGCTCGCCTGGCAACATCCTCGAGGGTCATGTGTGGTCGGAGCTTCGGGGCGAGGAGCGGGGGATGGAAGCCGAGTGTTCCCGTGGGCTAGTATCTCACCGATGGGTGCATCGCACAAGATCGACCGTACGTTGACAGCATAGGTGCGCGGCCGTAATGTTGCAAGCGCTTACAGTCGGCGGCCCGGGCAGGCAGCAACGCTCCACGGGCGCCACGCCGGCCCGGCTCGAGCGCGATGCCCCGGCCTCCACCCGATGGCAGTTGCCCCTACGCACAGCACGACGCCGCTCGATCGCCTTGGGGAGCGCTTCGCCCCCGATGCCCGCTCCCGATAGAATGGCATTGACCGCGAAACCAGCCGACCACCTTCCACAGTAATACCGCATGGAGCTCCTCACGCAGACGGTACGCGAGAAGGCGGAACGACCCTCGGCGCTCCCCCGAGCCGCGAACCTGTTGCTCCAGTCCCAGCAGGCAGGACTGGTCGTCGTGCTCCTCCTCATCGGAACGGCGCTCACCCTCAGCGCCGGTTCCCATACCAACGCCGTCACCGGCGAGACGGTCAACAACTTCCTCAACAAGTACACGCTCATCCAGATGGCCACCGACGCCAGCGCGTTCGCCATCATGGGTGTGGGTGCCACCATAGTGATCATCGCCGGCGCGATCGACCTCTCAGTAGGCGCGATCTACGCCATAGCCGGCGTTACCATGTCGATGGTGCTCCGCGCCATCGGACCGATGGACCCGGCCACCACGGTGCTCGTGGGGCTCGGTACCTCCCTCGCCGTGGGCCTCATCTGCGGGCTCGCCAACGGATTGATGGTGATCGGACTGGGCGTCCACTCCTTCGTCATCACCCTCGGCACCATGTGGATCTTCCGCGGCCTGGCTTTCGTGACCAGTCACGCCGAGAGCATCCTCGTCCCACCCGCCCTCACCTCGGTGGCCAAGGCCTCGCTGGGCATGGGCACCGCGCTCTACCCGGTCCCGCTCCTCGTGATGCTTCTCGTCACTGTGCTCGGGAGCATCTACCTGGGCCGC
This sequence comes from Gemmatimonadaceae bacterium, assembly GCA_036565945.1. Classification (GTDB taxonomy): domain Bacteria; phylum Gemmatimonadota; class Gemmatimonadetes; order Gemmatimonadales; family Gemmatimonadaceae; genus JADGGM01. The sequence continues at coordinate 50 of DATCXG010000010.1, read as the reverse complement.
ACGGTCATGGGACGGCACGTCTTCGCCATCGGCGGCAACCCGGAAGCCAG
>DATCXG010000003.1:0-4766 GCA_036565945.1 Gemmatimonadaceae bacterium | reverse complement strand
TGGCACGCTGCTCCGAAGCATAGCGGGTGAGCAAGCCGATGGCCTGCGATGCCTGCCCGCGCACCCGCTGGAGCTTGGAGTACGTAACCAGCGCCTGAAAATCCTCCGCTCCCTCGAGCATCGATCGTGCATCCACGGGGAGAGAGGCTGCCCCCAACTGACTGCCCCCCACCTGGAGCTCGTCGCTGAACAGACCACCCATCGCCGTCACGCTGGTCTCGATCGTGTAAGCAGTTCCGCCGCCGAAGGCTTGGCGGAACTGCTCGTGCAGGCCATTGTACGCGGCCACCGCACCCTGGGGCGTCTTCGTGATCGCCGGGTCGGTTATGTTCGGCGGCAGCTTGTCGCTCTGGAGGATCGAGTCCGGCGAGCAACCACCCACGGACATTGCCGCGGCCACGAGCAGTACCAACCGCCCGAACGCCGCGCCCTTGCGTGCCCTGCGCGAATACGCTGCGCGCTGCTCCATCATCCGTATCATCCGTGCTCTCTTCACGCTCATCATGGTCGTCTCTCGTTTCTCGACGTCAGTACGTGGCATTGAGCCGGATCTGCCAGCTGCGCGGCTGGGGTAGCACGCCGGTGTCGGTCACGGCGTTCCCGGTGGAGTAGGCGTTGACGTTGGGGTCTATTCCCCGGTAGTTGGTCCTGAGCCCCAGGTTGGTCCCCTGGAGCGAGACGCTCACCGCACGCGCTCCCACGCGCTGCGCCATGAACTTGGGAACGTTGTAGGTCACCGAGAGACTGTTGAAGCGGAGTGTGGAGACGGTCTGGATCCAGGAGTAGCCCGTCGGGTCCCACATCCTGGCCTGTGCGTCGAGCGAGGAGTTGGGGTCGTTCCAGCCGGCCGTGAATGGTCCGAGGGCGCGCCCGACCTCATTGTTCTGCGTCATCCCATCCTCGTAGCGCAGTCCGGCCGTCACGGCGACCGCGCCCCGCAGGAAGGTGAGCGTGGTGTTCAGGTCCGCCGTATAGTTCGGCAGCGTCCCGCCGACGAACACCGCCGTGTCGCCCACGAGCACCTCTTCCGGCTCGAGGACCCCGCTCCCGTTGGCATCGGCGTAGCCTATGATCGGCCTCGTCCACCGGCCGTTGAGAGGATAGCCGGCGGCCACGCGTGCGCCGCCCACACTGTAATTACCCTGCGAGTAGAACGGCTCCACCCCAGCCCCCAGCTCGACGACCACGTTGCGCTGCTGAGTCATCGCTATCTGCACATCCCAGCTCACCGGGTCGCTCCTGAGAACCCGCGCGGCAAGGCTCGCCTCGAGCCCGGTGTTCCGGATCACACCGATGTTCTGCAGGGTGCTCACAGTGCCGTAGACCGAAGGCGCCAGCGGGACCGGGAGCATTGCGTCGGTGGTCGTCTTGCGGAAGCCCGTGAAGCTCAGCGTGAGGCGGTCGTCGAAGAGATCGGCATCGAAGCCGCCCTCCATCTCTGTGGAGCGCTCCGGTCGCAGCTTGGTGTTCCCCACCGACCCGAGGACAACTCCATCGGCAAACTTGTCGCCTACGAGGACCGGGACGGCGGCGCTGTAGAGACGCAGCTTGTCGACCGGACCCGGCTGCCGCCCCGCCTGCCCGTAGGCGATGCGGAGGCGAAGTGAGGGGATGAGGTCCTTAAAGGGAAAGAAGCCCTCATCGGAGACTAGGTAGGAGAAGCTCAACTTGGGAAAGGCCGGTAGCTTCACCTTCGTGCCGAAGGCGCTACCGCCGTCGAGCCGGATACCGGTCGAGAGCCAGGCGCGCTTGTGGCTGATCTGCGGCTCGATGTACCAGCCGAACGTCGCCTGATCCACACTCCCGCGACGTACCGTCATAATGGAGCCCTGGTAGGGCGCTTCGGTGCCGTCGGCCAGACCACGAACATCGCCACTTAGGTCCCCCACCGACTGTCCGGCGTAGTTGGCACCAGTGGCGAGCTGCACCTTGAACCCATGCCCGATCGGGGCGACGGCGAGAGCACGCACGTTAACCGTGCTGCTGACTGAGGTACCGTTTCCCAAGCGCAGGCGGCCGTCGGGCGCGGAGCCAATGCCGGAGCGGTGTGGTAGGAGGATCTCGTCGGCGCGCTGCACGACACTTATCCCGGCGTCCGCCGTGGTGGTCAACCAGGAGAGCGGACGCCAGTTCAGGTTTGCTCCGTTGGTGAACTGGGTGGCGGTCGCCGTGGCCCGCTCGCGATAACCGGTGAGCACATCGCTGGTGGGCTGGATATCCCCTCCTCCGCCCGACCTCTGGTAATAGCTTCCGCTGTTCCGGTCGAGATACGTACTCATCAGCTTCCCGAGCTGCTGCTCGAGCCCCGAGCGCTGCTGCTCGGTGCGTGACAGGTTGGCCGAGAGCGAGACGTCGGCCTTTGAGCCGAGCCGTGCCATGAGCCGACTCGATGCGCCCCAGCGCGTGAGCGCCTGCGGGCGGACCATCCAGTCGGGCGCTTCTGTCCCCTGCTCGGCGCGGTATCGCTCCGCCTCGTACGTGGGGAGCTTCACGAGCCCTACCTCGTCGCGGTAGCTGCCGGTCACGTTGTACGTGAGCGCCTCGCTACCTCCCGAGACACCGATCGTTGCCGCCGTTCTCTTCCCCTGGTCCAGCACCGTGAGATCCCGATCGTTGAGCATCTGGAACCGCACCGTGCTGTCCGCCTGGCAGATTTCTTTCGCTGCCGCGCCACCGATCTTGTTGTTAATCGGGCAGAAGACTGGGGTGTCATCGGTCACCGGATGCCCCCACCTGAGCATGAGATCGGGATAGCTCCCCGCCATCTCCGTCATCCCTCGCTCCATGCTCATCGTCCACCGAGCGGGGCCGGCCTGGCCCTTCTTGGTGGTGATTACTATCACGCCGTTGGCCGCGTCCTGACCGTAGAGCGTCGCCGCCGAGGGGCCCTTGATGACCTCTATGGTCTCGATGCTGTTGGGATCGATGTAGTCCAGCGGCGAGGGCGCGGCGTAGCTGGTGGTGGCGCCTCCCGTCCCCGCCAGATTGCCACCCCGCTCGCCGGACTGATCGGAGTACACCCGGATGCCATCGACGACGATGATCGGATCATTGCTCAGCCGCGGGCTGCTCGCGCCGCGAAGTCGGATGCGCGCCGGATCGCCCGGTGCGCCGGAGGTACGTTGGATCACCATCCCCGGCACTCGCCCCTCGAGCAGATCCGTAACACTCGTCACCGGCTGAGTGCGCACGATGGAGTCGGCGTTGATGACCGTGATGTCGTTCCCCAGCTCCACGCGCCGTTGCTGCCCCGTAGCGGTGGTCACGGTCTCCTGCAGCCGGCTCATGGCCATCTTCAGCGCGAAGTCCTCCCGCGCGATCTTGCCCGCCACCACCAGCACCTCTCGCTCGGCTGCCTGGTAGCCGAGGAACCGCACGACCAGCGTGTAGACGCCAGCCGGCACCTTCAGTATCACGTAGCCCCCGACATCGTTGGTGGCCGCAGCGAACGCCGTCCCCTTCAGCGTCACAGTCACCCCTTCCAGCGGCGCCTTCGTCTCGGCATCCGTGACCCGGCCGCCAATAGCCCCCACCACCGTATCCGCAGCTTCCGTCTCCTGTTTCCGCTCCCCCTTCACCAGCATCACCTTCCCCCCCGACGTCACCACCACCTCCACCCCCGTCCCCCTCAGCACCTCTTCGAGCGCCTCGCCCGCCGTGGTTCCGTTCCGCCGGATCGTCACCCTCCGATCCACCGGCACCACGCGCGCCGTGTACTGCAGGCCCAGTCGTGCCTGCCGATCGATGGCGTCGAGCGCGGCGTCGAGGCGCACGTTCTGCAGGTCGAGCGAGACGCGGCGCTTCATTGGCGGACCATTGTTCTGCGCCGACGGTGCGCCCGCTTGCGTGCTCGCGGGGCTCGGCGCAGCGGGTACCGCTCCCCTCACGCCAGCCGCTTGAGCGCGGACTGGGAGTGGCAGCGCGAAGCCCAGCGCCAGAGCTGCGCCAACGGCACACGCCACCAGCATGCGTGCGGTCATTCGGTCCGTCCTCCTCATTGCGGTGCGCGCCATGGTTGTCGCGCGGTCGGGATGGATTCCACGCGGAGTGGAACCCATGCGGCCCGTCATCGGGCCGCGGGAACGAGCGTGAAGCGCACGGTGCGGCCGCTGCGCGTGTAGCGAAGATCGAGCAGACGGGCGAGGTCGCGAAGCGCCTGGTCGGCTGTCTCGTCCTCGAACGACGCCGTAACCGGAACCTGGGCCAGCGCGCTGTCGGGCAGCTCGATCTCAACGTCGTACCACCGCTCGAGCTCCCGGCCCACCTGGCGGAGCGGTGTCTTGTGGAAGACCAGTCGTCCTTGCGTCCACGCCAGGTACGTCGAGAGATCCACGTCGTCCATCACCGAGACGAGCCCCGACTGCTCCACGCGACCGAGCTGCCCACGCGAGAGTGCAACACCGCGACCGGCGCCACCGGCGGCGGGATGGAGTGCGACCGCGCCCTCGGCCACGACCACCTCCGTCACGCTGTCGGCTGCGTAGGCGCGGACGACGAACGCGGTGCCGATGTCCTCTGTTGTGGTGGTCGCGGTGTGGACGAGGAAGGGACGCGTGTCATCGTGCGAGACCACGAAATAGGCGGTGCCCTCCAGGTATGCATCGCGCGTGTGCTCGCCGAAGTTCTCTGGAATACGCAGCCGGCTGTCGACGCCGAGGGTGACCTGCGTACCGTCGGCGAGCCGCAACTCGGCACGACGCGCCGACGCTGTGGTGTACTCGTGCATCGGCTGCAACGCCCGATCCCCCTTCGAGCCGACGTCGGCG
>DATCXG010000626.1:0-9401 GCA_036565945.1 Gemmatimonadaceae bacterium | reverse complement strand
CCGGCGGCGGCTGTCGCGGCGCCATCGCGCTATCTGATCGAGCACGTTCGACATCTTCGCGACGACGTCCGGCTGCTCCCCAACGCTCTCGACCTGGCGGACTATCCCTTTCGCGAGCGCGTGTGTCCCGAGCCGAAGCTGATCTGGCTCCGGGCGTTCCACAGTATCTACAACCCGCCACTGGCGCCCGCCGTGTTAGCCAGGGTCGCCGCCGAGTACCCCGATGCTCGCCTCGTGATGGTTGGATCGGACAAGGGCGATGGCAGCTTGCAGGAAACGCGCGCCGCGGTGGAGCGCCTGGGGCTGGGTGATAAGGTCACGATGCCCGGTGGGGTGCCCAAGAGCGAGGTGCCGAACCGCCTGCAAACGGGGGATATCTTCCTCAATACCACCAACGTCGACAATACGCCCGTGAGTGTGCTCGAGGCGATGGCTTGCGGGCTCTGCGTCGTCAGCACGTCCGTGGGGGGGATGCCGTACCTGTTGGAGGATGGGGTGGACGCGCTCCTGGTCCCGCCTGATGACCCGGCTGCGATGGCCGGCGCCGTGAGCCGGATCCTCACGGAACCCGGCCTCGCCTCGTCGCTCTCGCACGCCGCTCGCAATACAGTGGAGGCTTTCGATTGGCAGCCCATCCTGGCGCAATGGCAGGATCTCCTCAGCTCCGTGGCCCGAGCCGGGCGGACGGGGCGTGTGGGTGCCTGATGCCGCCTGCGTCACCGCGGAGAACGATGCATTTGTCTGGGAATCCCATCGCAATATGCTCCAGATGCCGAACGATGCGGTCGTGCCGCCCGGGGGCGCCAGCGAGGCGCGTGGCACCATGAATGGCTGGCGCATGGTGAAGTTGGCCACGAAACATGCGTTGACGATGCTCGGCGCTCACTCCCCAACGCGGCTGCTCGTAGCCGGTGAAGCATCGTTGCGCTACATGTCGATCGGGCGCTGGATGGCCGACCACGGCTATCGGGTGCCGCGGCGAGTCCGGAACCGCGAGCAGGTGTGGGATGTCGGTCTTGGAGAGGTGCGCGATCGCCGCGTCCTCTACCTGGAGTTCGGGGTGTGGAAGGGGGCCGCGTTGCGCTACTGGAGCAGTCATCTGCGGAATCCGGTAGCGGCACTGCATGGCTTCGACAGCTTCGAGGGATTGCCGGAGACCTTCACCCCTGAGAGTCCCACGGGGACGTTCGCCACGGGCGCTCTTCCGCGTATAGACGACGAGCGGGTCAGCTTCCACGTCGGGCTGTTCGAGGACACGCTGCCCGGCTACCAGCCGCCCGAGCACGAGGCGCTGGTGGTCAACCTGGATGCTGACCTATATTCGTCCACCATTTTCGTGCTGCGGGCGTTGCGGCCCATCCTGCTACCCGGATCACTCGTCTACTTCGACGAGTTCAACATCGCCGCGCATGAACTGCGTGCGTTCGAGGATTTTACTTCCGAATCGGGCATCCACTGGCAGATCGTCGCCGCCGAGCGGTCGCTGACGCACGTGATGTTCCGGGTCAGCGCCAGCTAGTGGATCGTGTTGATCCGGATGATGTCGCCGTGGGTCGGGCCGGGCGTGGCCCCGGGCGCGGGCTCTGATATTGGAATCGTGAGATGAAGCTGATCGAAGCTCTACGGATCTCGCAGCAGCCTTCGCCACGCGGCGCCCCCGCCTCACGGATATTTCTGGCGTGCGGCTTCACGCCGCTCCATCTCGAGACCTACCTCCGGGCGCATCTGCGCTTGCTCTCTCCGGCAAGTGATCTTCGGCTCTCTACGGGCCTCTACGGAGACCTGGCCGGCAATCTGGATCGTCTGAAGAACGGCGCGGTGGACTCCTGCGCGATCGCCATCGAATGGTCGGACCTCGATCCTCGCCTGGGACTCAGAAGTCTGGGCGGTTGGAGTCCAGCGAGCCTGCCAGACATCGTCCGCACTGTGCGCGAGCGGGTCGATCGTCTGAATCGGGCGATCGAGCGCCTTGCGCGTGATACTACTGTAGCGGTTTCCCTGCCCACGCTCCCGCTCCCGCCCGTAGCCTTCACTCCCGCCTGGCGAGCGGGCGCGTTCGAGTGGGAGGTGAGGGCGGCGCTCCTGGGGCTGACTCGGAACGCGAGCTCTGTTGCGATGCTGAGCCCGCAGAAGGTCGACTCGATGTCGCCGATGGGAGAGCGTAGTGATGTTGCTTCGGAGTTGCACAGCGGCTTCCCCTACACGAAGGAGCATGCAGCCATCCTCGCTGAGCTGCTGGCGCGTGCCCTCTACCCTCCGGCTCCGAAGAAGGGGCTGATCACCGATCTCGACGACACGTTGTGGAAGGGGATAGTTGGGGAGGTGGGGAGCGCGGCTGTGGGTTGGGATCTGAACGGCCAGGCTCAGATCCATGGACTCTATCAGCAATGCCTCGGTTCGCTGGCGGAAGCTGGGGTCATGGTGGCGGTTGCCAGCAAGAACGACCCGGCCATCGTGGCCGCGGCGCTCGACCGGTCGGATCTGGCCATGCGCCGGGATCGTCTCTTCCCGGTCGAGGTTCACTGGAAACCCAAATCGGAGTCGGTGGCGCGGATCCTGAGCGCGTGGAATGTCTCCGCGGACGCGGTGGTCTTCGTGGACGACAGCCCGCTCGAGCTGGCGGAGGTGGAACAAGCCTTCCCGGAGATCACCGCTCTTCGGTTCCCTTCGCAGGATGCGCCAGCCGCGTGGCGGTTGATCGAAGAGCTGCGCGATTGGTTCGGCAAGGATGCGCTCAGCCGCGAGGACTCACTGCGCGTGGCGAGTCTGCGACAGGCTTCCGAGCTCGGGGAAGCCGCCACACGCGATGGACGATCGTCCGATGACTTTCTTCGGGACCTCGAGGCTGTGATCACAGTCGACGCCCAGAAGGAGCCACCTCCCAAGCGCGCCTATGAGCTGGTGAACAAGACCAACCAGTTCAACATGAATGGCGCCCGCTTCTCCTGGGCGGAGTGGTGCGCGCTGCTGAAGGACGAGAATGCTTTCCAGTGGTTGATGAGCTATCGTGATAAGTTCGGTCCGCTCGGCGGGATTGCGGTTCTCGTGGGAAGGCGCGATGGAGGAACTATCCAGGTGAAAACGTGGGTGATGAGCTGCCGGGCTTTCTCGCGGCATATCGAGCACATGAGCCTGAGGCGGCTATTCGAGCAGGAGGGTGTCGACGAGGTCGTGCTGGATGTGCTGACGACCCCGCGCAATAGCCCGTTCCGCGAGTTCGTGAGCTCCTACGTGCCCTGGCCGGAAGAGGGACCAGCCCACATCACTCGGGCTGCCTTCGAAGCTGGCTGTCCCGCTCTGCACCTCCAGGTGCAGGAGGCGCAGATTGCCTGACGCGCGCGAACGCCTGGTGATGTGCTTCGAGGCCGTTTTCCCGGACCTCGCTCCCGACCGGATAGCCGATGCATCGCTGGAGACCATAGCGGAGTGGGGCTCGCTGGCTTCGGTCCGGCTGATTGCCGTGATCGAAGAGGAGTTCGAGATAGTCATTCCTATCGAAGACTACGGGGACATGGCCTCGTTCCAGGGGATCCATTCCTACCTTCTGGCTAAGAGTGCCTGATGCGGGTCCGCGTCGCCGAGCCTTCCGATCGCGAGCGACTGGTCCGCTTCAACCGTCGGCTTCACGATGGCGGCCGCACGGAGTCGATTCCCAGAGAGCATGATCCGCTAGTCGACAGCGCCGATCTGCCGGTGTTCCCCAGGTTGCTGGTGGCGGAAGATGGCGACGAAGTCCGTGCGGGCATGCGACTGGTGCATCACCGCATGTTTCTGAATGGCGAGCCGCGGCGGTTCGCCTACGTGCAGATGCCCATCTCCGAGGGTCTGGTGAATCGGGCGCACTCGCTCGCGATTCTGCAGGTGGTGAAGTATGCGATGACCTGCGAGCCCTTTCTGATCTCGCTCGGCGTCGGTTCGCTCGAGGAATCCTGGGCGAGGTTCGTCATCTCCCAGAAGTGGCATCACTCGGCAGTACCCTTTCTATTCTTCCCGCTGCGTATGACCAGGGTGTTGCGCCACTTGCGGTATCTGGACCGGAAGCCCGCGCTGGCCCGGATCGCCCGCGTGGGGGCGGCGATGGGTGCGGGCGCCCTGGTCGGCGCGCCGCTCAACCTGTACCGGCGTTGGAAAGCTCCCCGACGCAATGTGGAGATGGTCGCCGAGTTCGGCGATTGGGCGGACGACATCTTTCGGAAGGCGCTTCCTGGCTATCCCGCCGTGGCGCAGCGCGATCGGGTGGCGCTCAACCTCATCTATCCCGTGCGGGAGCGGCGCTTCGTTCGTCTCCGGGTGGGAGACTCGGGTTGGGTGGTCGTGTCGCTCGTGCCCATGCGGGATCACAAGTACTTCGGCGATCTCGTAGTCGGGGTGATCGTCGACGGCTTGGGGCCCATCGACCAGGTGCCGGCGCTCCTGGGGGCCGCGTCCCACTACCTGGCCGCGAATGGGGCCGACCTGCTGGTGGCCAACTGGTCGCACTCCGCCTGGGTGACGGCGTCGAAGAGTCTGGGCTTTCTGGAGGCGCCGAGTAACTACTTCGTGTTCGTTGCGCCGACCGCGCCCGCTCTCGACTTCACCAGCGTGCACCTGACGCGGGGCGATTCCGACGGGATGGTGAATCTGCGGCCGCCGGTCGAGTGACCCGATCGAGTGACCCGATCGAGTGCCCCGATCGAGTGATCCACGGATTGCTGGTTGCCAGGACATCCGGATCGCTGAGATGTAGTGAGCATCCGCGCGGCGGCGCCTGACTGGTTGCTCCTCAGGACATCTTGCGGACGTACTGCTGGTACAGCCAGTTGTATTGCATTCGCATGTAGCTCAGTCGCCGCCTCGATACGTCCTGCCAGCCGCGCTGCTCACCCAGATAATCCAGTAGCGTCGACGCGGGCACGAACCAGCCGGGCAGGCTACCGAGCCGAGTCATCAGCCGTCGGAACTCCGGATCGAGCGGGTAGAACGACGAGCCCAGGTGCGTGTAAACGATGCAGGCCCCACCCTCGCGTCGCAGTCTGTCCTGATTCTCTTCCGACACCAGCCGGACGAAATTCTCCAGCCCGGATCCGTAGCTGGCGCTGTACCAGTACCTCACGAAAGGGCGCCGAGGATCGTGATACGGCATCAACGGATCGGCTCTGATCGTGTTGATGTCCGGGTATACGAGATTGCGCACGTAGCGGATGCGCTTGTAGCAGATGTCGCCCCAGAACTTGTCACTGTCGGGACGGTGACCGAAGGATTCGTAGGACGACCCCCGATACTTCCGGTATAGCCAGTAAGCCGATCTTACCGGGCCATCCAACCTCGCGGAGCCCCAGTAGACTGCCTCGTCCTGTCCCACGTGATTCACGTGCATCGTGGGGTCGTGCCCGAGGTAGCAGCGAAACCGATCGAGGCCTTCCAGCACGCGCGTCCGGTCCGAGGTCTCGTCGGCTACCCCGTGTATGGCGATCTCGAAGCCCTGGGACTGTAGCTCGAGTACCCACTTGCGATAGCCCTCGTCCTCGAGGCAGTCGCCGCCCGTGATGCCCCGACCCCGTGCGCGCAGCGGCCACGCTGTCTTCGTGGTACGAAATCCGTTTGCGTGGAGAAATTCGTAGACGGGGCTGACGCGCGGCAGGAACGAAACGTCGGTGTCGTCGACGATCGTGAAGGCGAATTCCTTGCCTTCGGGCCATTGAATCGAGGAAGGCGCCATGACGCGGGCAATTGTACGTTGCTGGTGGAGCAAGTCAAGGCGCCGCGTTGGAGTTGCTGGTGTGAGCGGCTGAGGCGGTGAGTTAGTGTTCTGGGTATGCCGTTGCTGGGGCTGCCTCGATAGCATTCTGATGGGCAACATGATGCATACGACGTGTGATGGTTACGCGAGCACGAGGAGAAGATGATCTTCTCCGTTCCCACGCTTCCCCGTTCATGACGGATGCGAAGCTGACAGTCGATGACGGGAGGTTGGTATGGTGGCACCGCGCGGGACCCCGACCCCGGTGGGGCGCGACGGCGTGACGACGAGCAGCGGCGCCCCGGGTGCGCCTGGCGGCGAGGCGGTTCGGCAGTCGCTCATGGAGCTCAGCAGTCTGGCGGCGGCGCTGGCGGGGGAGCTCGGCGGGCCGGTGGAACTGGCCGGCCAACTCATTGTGGAGAGCATGCGCGCCGGCGGTAAGCTGATGGCCTGCGGCAACGGCGGTAGCGCGGCCGATGCGCAGCACTTCGTGGCGGAGCTGCTGGGACGCATGGGACCCGAGAGACGCTCGCTCCCGGCCATCACGCTGAGCGTGGACCCCTCGGCGGTAACTGCCATCGGAAACGACTACGGCTACGAGAATGTCTTCGCGCGCCAGGTGGAGGGGTTGGGCCGGCGGGGCGACGTGCTGCTGGCCATCTCGACCAGCGGACGATCGCAGAACGTGCTCCGGGCCATTCGGGCGGCGCGTGGCAGAGGTATGCGAGTGATAGCGCTCTCGGGTCAGGGCGGCGATCCGTTGCTCGGAGAGTGTGAGGTGTGCGTGCACATCCCCTCGGCGAACACTCAGCGGGTACAGGAGCTGCACATGGCGGTGCTGCACGCCATCTGCGGGTACGTGGATGATCAGGTGCTATCCGGTGCGCTGACATCTCCGGGAACCGCCGAAGAAGATCTGGCATAGGAGTCGGTACGCAGGTGTCAGTACGTAGGCGTCGCTACACAGGCGCCAGTACGTGAGGCGTCACTACACAGGCGCTAGTACGTTAGGCGTCGCTACATAGACGTCGGTGCGAAGGCGTCGGTACGAATATGGAGCGGGGCGAGCCACTTATTCTGGAGTGGCTCGCCCCGCTCATTTGCGTGGGTAATGCTCTCGGTCTAGTGCATCGTCATTTCTTGACTACCACGTAGGCGTTGAACTCCGTGCCGGTGGGCACCGGCTTGCCCTTGCTGCTTATCGAGGCCGGAGGAGTGATGCTGGTGATCGGGATGCTCACGCTGCCGCCGCCGTAGGTGCCGCTGGCCACGGGAGAGGCGTAGAAGTTCTGCGCGTTGCGAACTTCGTAGCTGTCTCCGGAGCTGAGCACCTTCGAGAGATCCACCGAGACCGCACCCTGATGGCCCCAGTTGTAGATGATCACGTTGGCCCGTCCCTTCTCGTACTTGCTCGGCTGTACTACGACGCGAGTCTGGCTGGGCATCGCCCCGTCGAGAACACTGTTACGCTCGAAGGTGACGCTGCCCCATTGCACCATGAGTAGCTGGCCGACGAAGTAGTTGTCGGTGATGATACCGCCGTAGTTCAATGGGCCCCAGTTGTAGCCCAGCCGCGCGGTGTTGTCGCTGCGCAGCCCCGGGCTGCGATAGCTGTTGTTGTGGGTGAAGACCAGGTTCTCGAGCGGAACCTCGCCACCTACCTGGTAGTCCATCCCACCAGACATCCCACTCTGCTCGCCGATTCCACTGTTGACGGACGTGTTGCCATCGATGGTGTAGTTGTTGAGCGCGGCACTCGAGGATCCGTAGATGTGGATGCCGTAACCGAACTGGTTGAAGATCAGGTTATCCAGGATCTTCTGCGTACCGGTACGGTTCTGAGCGTAGATGCCGTGGGCCGCGTGGTCCGCGCTCTGGCCGTAGAAGCCGTTGTTGTAGATGATGTTGCCGTAGGCTTCCTGGTCCGGTCCTTCCGACCACATCTGCAGTCCATTGCTGGAGTGGTCGTGGATCACGAGGTTGATGAAGCGGCAACCCGTGCACTTGCTGGCGACCCCCGCCGTGCTCTGGCTTCCGGCGTCGGTGTTGGCCACCTCGAAGCCCCAGAACCAGGTGTACTTGCCCGTGGTCGAGAGGGAGCCGTTGATGGTGGTGCGCTCGCCGGGATACTCTCGCACTATGATCGGGGCACTGGCCGTACCGGCCAGGCTGGTGTTGAACTCGCCGCTGTAGGTTCCTCCTCTGAGCCAGACGGTGTCGCCGGGCTGGATGCGTCCGTTGCCGCCGCTGAGGGCCGTGGAGAGGCTCCAGGGCGAGGCGGCGCTGCCGCTCGCGCTAGCGGAGCCCGAGGGCGAGACGAAGTAGCCGCTGTGCGGATCGCCCGAAGTTGGATCGCTCGGAGTCGGGTCGTCCGGAGTGGGATCGCTCGGCCCCGACTCTGCCGGAGCGCTCACCGTGACGGTTGCCTTCGCCGATTTCCCCTCGCTCGCCGCGGTGATCGTCGCGCTTCCCGCGCCGACGGCGGTCACCAGGCCGGCGTTGGAGACGGTGGATACGGCCTCGTCACTCGTCACCCAGGTCACCACACGGCCGGTGAGGATCGCACCCGACGCGTCCTTCAGCGTCACCGTGAATGCCCTGGTGGCGCCAACATCGAGGGTCGCGGAGCTTGGCGCGAGGTCGATGCTCGCCACCGCCGGTACCGTGACAGTTACCGTTGCGGAGTCCTTCTTCCCTTCGCTCGTCGCGAAGATCCTGGCACTTCCCGCCGCCACACCGGTAACGACCCCCGACGATGATACCGTCGCAATCGAGCTCTTGCTCGTGGACCAGGTGGTGGTGCGCCCGGTGAGGACCGTGCCGCTGGCATCCCGGCTGGTTGCCGAGAGGGCGACCGTCTTCCCAACCAGCACCGTGGCGCTGGAGGGGCTGACAGTTACCGAGGCTACCGGCGGAACGGTTACCGTGATCGCGGCTGTTCCACTCTGCCCTTCGCTTGCCGCCCTGATGGTAGTGTTGCCCGGCGTACTGGCTGTCACCAGGCCGGAGGCTGATACAGACGCGACAGATGCGTTGCTGCTGGTCCAGGTGATCGTGCGACCGCCGAGCACCGCCCCGCTGGCGTCCCTGGGTGTTGCGGTCAGCTGAAGCGTTGTGGCGGTGACGAGCTGCGAGGAAGCGGGCGTCACGGTGATCGATGCGATCGGCGGGGTCGTCGTCACCACCTTGACCTTGCTCTTGCCGTACTTGTTGCCGTTAGCGCCGTTCACCGTGGCGGTTATCGTAGCGCTGCCTTCCCCCGCGGCGCTCACCTTCCCGGTTGATGAGACCGTAGCGACGGACTCGTTATCGGACGTCCAGGTTGCCGTGGTGCCTTCGATAGTCTGGCCCCGATCGTCGAGAACCTTCAGGCTGAGCGTCGCCGAGTTGCCACGCGTTACCGTGACGTCCTGCGGTAGCACGCTGACGCTTGCCACCGGGCGCGAGGACACTGTGATCCTGGCGGAGTCGCTCACCTCGTCCACCGTGGCTACCACGAAGGTGGCGCCGGCCGCGATGCCCACCAGTGCGCCGCCCGGGGTGATCATCGCGATCGCGGGGTTGGCGATCGTCCACCGCACGTCACGCCCACTGATCGTGTGCGCCACGTCGTCGCGCGGATCCGCGGCGAACTGCACGGTATCTCCGGTGACGAGCGTAGCACTCGCGGGCGTGAGTGCCA
>DATCXG010000619.1:0-2139 GCA_036565945.1 Gemmatimonadaceae bacterium | reverse complement strand
CGGTCGCTCCGGCATCGCGTTCATATCAGCGCCGCCGCGCCGCACGCGTGAGCGCCCGGTCGAGCGCATTCGCGAATGCCTGCTTCTCGCGCGAGCCGTAGGGTGCATGGCCACCCGTGTCCACACCCGTCCCTCGGAGTCCGTCCATGAAGTTCCGCACCGACAGGCGCTCCCCGATGCTCTCGGCCGTGTATTCCTCACCTCGCGGATCGAGGACTGCGACCCCCTTGGCCACCAGGAGCGCGGCCAGTGGAATGTCAGCCGTGACGGCCACATCGCCCGCGCCGGCGTGCTCCGCGATATAGCGGTCGGCAACGTCCGGCCCGCCGTCCACCCGCACGGCCGACAGGTGCCGGCACCCTGGGGGAAGCTGCAGGCGCTGATTGGCCACGAGGACGGTCGCGAGCGCGAGGCGCTCGGACGCTCGGATGCAGATGTCCTTCACGTCTCGTGGCGCCGCGTCGGCGTCGATCCAGAGAGTCATGCCCACGGTACGTCACCGAGGTATGGAAGAGAGAGAGATTGGCAGCAGATGCACATGGCGGAAGATAGTTCTGGCGGTCGCATGGGTATGGGAGAAGAAGTCGCGCGCCGCTCCGGGCGAGCTTCGTATTGCGCGTGTCATGTCCTTCTCCCTCTCGACAGCGACGGGCTGCACAATATCTTGAGCCTGGCCGAGCGTCGCCAGATTCCACGAAACCTTCATCAGGACGTCGCTGGTATCCCATGGTACAACGACAAAGCCCGATACGACTCACCGCCGTCGTGCTCTTTCTTGCGGCCGCACTCATTATCAGTGCGCCGCCAGCCAGCGCGCAGCAGAGTGCGAGCGCGGTCCCCCACGCGAAATCCGTCCTGCTCGACCCCTCGAATCCCGAGTGGAGCAGGACCTCACCGCCGGTGTGGTATGCGCGCTTCGAGACGTCGAAGGGAAACTTCGTGGTGAAGTGCGTGCGCGCCCACGGACCGAATGGGTCGGACCGATTCTACAACCTGATCCGGCTCGGCTACTACGACGACGTGCGCTTTCACAGGGTGCTACCGCACTACATAGTGCAGTGGGGGCTGAACGGCGATCCGGCGGTGAACGCGGCGTGGCTCCACGCGCAGTTCGAGGACGATCCGAAGTACGGCAGCAACGTGCGCGGCACCTTCGCCTTCGCGCGCGATACGGTGCCCGGCACATCGAACACGCAGATCTACGTGAACCTGAGGGACAACACGCGCAACGACAGCAATCCGTTCGCGGTCTTCGGGAGCGTGATCAGCGGGATGGAAGTGCTGGACAGTCTCTACTCGGGCTACGGAGAGAGATCGGGGAGCGGTGTGCGGCAGCGCCGCCAGGGTGAGATCGTGAGCGGGGGCAATGCGTATCTGGACAGCGAGTTTCCGCGCCTGGATCACCTCATCCGCGCAGAGATCATCGACGAGCCCACGGGCGGGTGATCGGAGCGAAGTCGCCTGAGACGCCTCTGACTCCTGATCGGAGAGCTGCATCTCTTCCCCTGATGGCACGATCAGGGAATCCCACCTGGGCCACTACCGCGCCCACGACGCGGTTCACCGCGAATTCATTCCACTGGGAGCCCGGATTCACCCGCGCCGGGTAACGTGTGCGCGGCGCCTCGGATGAGCCGGCGGCGCTCGGAGCACGGTATGAACCGCGTTCCGGAAGAACACACGCGAACGGAGGTTCACCATGTCTCCCAGATGCCCGGATCGGCTGCACACCGCTCGATCCAGCACCATGATCATCGCGGCGGTGCTGGCCCTTGCCGCCTGCGACGCTCCGCTGACACCCGAAAGCCAGGCGGCGACGCTCTCGTCCTCCTTCCAGGTCACCGGGACCGCTAGCTTCACGAGTGTGGGCCTGGGTGCCGGCATGCTCGATTCGCGTGTGCACCTGCAAACACAGCCGGAACGGGCGGTGAAGATCGTCACTGCTAAGGTGATCATACCTCCCGACGGAGGCTTCGTGCCCTGGCACACTCACCCGGCTCCCGGTGTGCTGGTCGTGGTGACCGGCGGAGGAACGTTGACGCTGACCAGCGAGGATTGCTCGAGCAACAGCTATCCCACGGGCTCCGCGTTCCAGCCGCCTCATGGCATGGTCCACATAGCGCAGAACCTCACGTCGCA
>DATCXG010000613.1:0-2482 GCA_036565945.1 Gemmatimonadaceae bacterium | reverse complement strand
CGGTCGGCGACGTCGCGCTGGGGCGCATCCTCAACGTCCTCGGCGAGCCGGTGGACGACGGCCCGCCGATCCCTGCCGATGTACCGCGTTGGCCGATACACCGTGCCAGCCCTGCGTTCACGAGCCTGGAGCCCAAGACCGAGATCTTCGAGACCGGCATCAAGGTCATCGACCTCATCGCCCCGTTCGTGAAGGGCGGTAAGATCGGACTCTTCGGCGGCGCCGGCGTGGGGAAGACGGTCATCATCCAGGAGCTCATCCACAACGTCGCCACCGGGCACGGTGGCAGGTCGGTGTTCTGCGGCGTGGGCGAGCGGACGCGTGAAGGGAACGATCTCTACCTGGAGATGAAGGAGTCAGGGGTCATCGATTCCGCGGCGTTGATCTACGGTCAGATGAACGAGCCGCCGGGCGCCCGTCTCCGTGTGGGTCTCGCGGGAATCACCGTGGCGGAGTACTTCCGCGATGTGGAAGGGCAGGACGTGCTCGTCTTCATCGACAACATCTTCCGCTTCACGCAGGCCGGCTCCGAGGTTTCGGCGCTGCTGGGCCGCATGCCCAGCGCGGTAGGTTACCAGCCCACCCTCGCCACCGAGATGGGCGATCTGCAGGAGCGGATCACGTCCACGAAGTCGGGTTCGATCACGTCGGTGCAGGCGATCTACGTACCGGCTGACGACATCACCGACCCCGCGCCCGCCACGGCATTCGCGCACCTCGATGCGACCGTCGTTCTCTCGCGTGCGCTCACGGAGATAGGTATCTATCCCGCCGTGGATCCGCTCGCGTCGGGCTCGCGTATTCTGGCGGCGCAGTATCTGGGTGAGCGTCACTACAACGCCGCTTCCGCCGTGCTGCGCATCCTTCAGCGCTACAAGGAGCTGCAGGACATCATCGCGATCCTCGGTATGGATGAGCTCTCGGAAGACGACAAGCGGGTAGTGGCGCGTGCGCGGCGCGTGCAGCGCTTCCTCTCGCAGCCGTTCACCGTGGCACAGCAGTTCACCGGGTTCGAGGGCAAGTACGTCAAGCTCGAGGACACGGTGGAGTCATTCGAGCGCGTGGTGTCGGGTGAGTTCGACGAGCTGCCGGAGCAGGCGTTCTACATGGTGGGTGGCATCGCCGAAGCGGTCGAGAAGGCCAAGAGCATCAAGAGCTGAGTCGATCATGCTGAGCGTATCGGTGATCTCACCAGAAGCCACGCTGTTCAACGGCGATGCGGAGTCCGTGGTCGCGCCGGCGTTCGATGGCGAGGTAGGAATCCTCACCGGCCATGCGCCCATGATCACCGCGTTGGGCCGAGGCACGCTCCGGGTGCACGATGCCAGCGGCGTCCGCCGCTTCACCGTCGACGGAGGATTTCTCCAGGTGGTGGAGAATCATGTGCGGGTGGTGACGGAGCGCACGGAAGCACAGGGTTGAATTGAGCAGTATTCACAGCTCGTAGTATTCTCGCACGCACATTGCATTCGAGTCGCCCGCCGCGGGAAGTGTCCCGCGGGCGGGTGACTTCGTGTAAAGCCAGGGAGGAGCGGTGGTGCTGCGTGGACTGGAGTCGGTCGCCGTGGGAGTGGCACTGTGCTGCGGGTGGGGAACGGTGCGAGCGGCGCGGGCACAGATGGTGTCGGTGCCTGTGCTGCAGAATGCTTTCCTGAATCCCGGCGTGACCCTGGGTGCCAATTTCGCTTCCGCGAAGCAGGAAACTGTCTACGGCGGCGCAGTGGCGTGGGCGCCGGCCCGAAGCATTGTCCAGCTCAGCGCCGGTCTGGCGCTGTTCAATCCAGATACCGGGTCGAGTCGGGCAACGTGGGGCGCACGGGCCATGGTGCCGATCCCCAAGGTGGGAACCCGATCGATCGGCGTTGCGGCGTTTGCTGGGGTGGGTGGGGTCAGCGTGGGCGGTGCAACCGAGACGTGGATCCCAGTCGGCGCTACCGTTGGCTATCGGCGCGCGCTCGGCGAGCGCCGTGCGATCTCGCTATACGTCGCACCCTTCCTGAACTGGGCGCGGCTCAAGCAGGATACTGTGAGCGCGGGTACCGGCTTCTTCCGTGTATCGGTGGGGCTGGACGTGGTCATCGTGCCTCAACTCGGGCTCACTGTAGGCTATGAGGGAGGAGGTCGGGCTTCGACAGGCGAGCCTGGACCCGCCGGCGGCCTGTTCGGGGTCGGCCTCTCGTATGCGCTGCGCCGGCAGTGAAGCGCGGCGCGCGAATCGTAGGCGTCATCCCGTAGATGTCCTCTCACAGGAGTGTAAATGCACAACAGAACGTTGAATTGGATCGCAGCGCTCGTCGCTGGCGCCGCCATCATGCCGATGGCCCAGAGCGCAGAAGCTCAAGCCTGGCACTACCCCGCTTTCCAGCCCCCCGCAATCGCCACCCGCGAGTTCAACTTTGCCGTCGCCGGCGGCGATGCCTATGGCACAACTGGGCTCTTCCAGTGGCGCGAGGGGATCGGTCCTGATACCCATCTCTCACTC
>DATCXG010000601.1:0-2455 GCA_036565945.1 Gemmatimonadaceae bacterium | reverse complement strand
TCGAGGAAGTTGGCGGTGATGTGCTCGCCCAGGGCAGCGGTGACCACGCGGTCCTTCGCCAGCTCGTCGCACGCTTCGTTGAGATTGTGCGGCAGGTCGTCGATGCGAAGTCGGCGCTTCTCGCGGTACGACATCTCCCAGATGTTGACGTTGACCGGCTCGCGTGAGTCGGCCTTTGTCTCGATGCCGTCCAGTCCAGCGGCCAACATGACGGCTAGCGCCAGATAAGGGCTGGCCGCGGGATCGGGCATGCGGAGCTCCAGACGGGTGCCCATGCCACGGCGATCGGGGATCCGGACCAGCGGCGAGCGGTTGCGCATGGACCACGCCACGTTCACGGGTGCCTCGTAGCCGGGCACCAGCCGCTTGTACGAGTTCACCAGCGGGTTCGTGATCGCGCACATCCCACGCGCATGGCGCAGGAGGCCGCCTATGTAGTGCAACGCTACATCGCTCAACTCCCACTGCGCCTTGCGATCCCAGAAAGCGTTGGTGTTCTTCTCCACATCGAACAACGACTGGTGGGTGTGCATGCCACTACCATGCTGGCCGTAGATGGGCTTGGGCATGAACGAGGCGAAGAGACCATAGCGCTGGGCGACGTACTTCACCACGAAGCGAAAGGTGGCCAGGTTGTCGGCCGTGATGAGCGCGTCGGCGTACTTGAAGTCGATCTCGTGTTGGCCGTGCGCCACCTCGTGGTGCGCAGCCTCCACCTCGAAGCCCATCTGCTCCAGCATGTCCACGATCGAGCGCCGCGCGTCCTCGCCCAGATCCAGCGGAGCGAGGTCGAAGTACCCACCCACGTCCTGTGTCTCGGTGGAGGCACGGCCGTTGGGCGCGGTCTTGAACATGAAGAACTCGGCTTCCATCGCCGCGTTCATCGAGTAACCCATCCGCCGCGCGCGGGCTATCTGCTTCTTGAGCACGCCGCGCGGGTCGCCCGGGAACGGGCTGCCATCGGGCAGAGTGATGTCGCAGATGAGCCGCGCCACGCGACTCGCCGGATCGCTCCACGGGAAGATCTTGAAGGTGTCGAGATCGGGGCTGAGGAGCATGTCGGACTCCTCCACGCGCACGAATCCCTCTATCGACGAGCCATCAAATACGATGTCCCCCGCCAGTGCCTTCTCGAGCTGCGAGGCAGGTACCTCGACATTCTTGTTGACACCAAGTACGTCGGTGAACTGCAGGCGCAGAAAGTGGACGCCGAGCTTCTCGGAGAGCTCGAGGATATCCTTCTTGGTAGCACCCGTCGTCACGGGTGCGATGGCGCGTGTGGTAGCCGGCAACTGGATCGTCTCGTGCTCGCTGTACGGTTAGTGGTAGCTGGCTCTCGCCAAGCTAGCCGCACAGGAGCATGGCGTCAAAGGAGTAGCGCACACTCGCGACAGCCCGTGCTGCCGTGCGCCGCCGCACCGTTGTACATTTCGCACAAGCCCTCCACTCCATCCATAAGTTGGTCATGTCGTCCACGACTTCGTCTTCTTCTACCACCTGCCCCAGCTGCGCTGCACCGGCGTCGGGGCGTTTCTGTGCGAATTGCGGAGCCCCCCTCGAGGGCGCCATCTGCGGCGCATGCCGCGCTCCTCTCACGGCCGGGGCCAAGTTCTGCCACCGCTGCGGCACCGCCGCCGGCAGCAGTGATTCCACGACGCCAGCGAGTCATGGGGAAGTGCGCGGATTCTCCGCCGCCCTCCCATGGACCGTGGCGGGTATCGCTCTGCTCGCGCTCATCGCGCTCGTGGCCGGCCAACGCTTCAACACGCATACACCCAGCCCGGAGGCTCCGTCGGCCGCTGGCCAGATGGCGGCCGGCGTTGGAGGAGCCCCGGTACGCGCCCCCGACATCTCGGCGCTCTCGCCCCGGGAGCGAGCTGATCGCCTCTACGACCGGGTCATGCGTCTGGACGAGGAAGGGAAGAAGGACAGCGTGGAGCTGTTCGCCCAGATGGGGATCTCCGCCTACCAGATGCTCCCGGAACAGGACCTCGATTCCCGCTACGACATGGGACGGATCGCCGAGGTGGCTGGCGCGTTACCGCTCGCCAGGGCCCAGGCGGATAGCATACTCGCCGTCGACCCCAACCACCTGCTCGGCCTGATCCTGGCAATCTCCACCGCGCGCGCCGCCGGCGACCAGACCAGCGAGCGCGCATTCCAGACCAAGCTCCTGGCCGCCCAGGCCTCCGAACTGGCCAAGGGCCTCCCCGAATACCAGCGCCACCAGCAGGAGATCGCCGCCGCCGTGGACGAGGCGAAATAACTACGGGGGGCAGGGTTCAGGGTTGACTACGGGGTTCAGGGTTCAGGGTTCAGGGGGCAGGAACTACCTCGGGGTAGAGATCTCCGCACCAGGAGCCGTTAGCTGCCCCCTGTCAGTTCCCTTACCTCCTGAACCCTGAACCCTGCCCCCCGTAGTTATCCCTGCTTCCTGATCCCTCCGTTTGCACTC
>DATCXG010000588.1:0-2768 GCA_036565945.1 Gemmatimonadaceae bacterium | reverse complement strand
GTCGGGTGGTCAACGAACCGCCGCCGCCAGCCGCGTGAGAAAGCGGAATCCCTCGCGCAACTTGACGCGAGGCCCATCGTTGATCGTGGGTCTCATGTCGGGGACGTCGACCGACGGTATCTCGGCCGCGGTCGCGCGTTTCGCACTGTCGGAAGGTGGCGCGGTGCATGCGGAGTTGGTTGCGTACGTGGCGCGCCGCTACACTCCGGCGGAGCGGGAGCGCCTTCTGCACGCGATCGACGGCGCATCTCCAGCCGAGTACTGTCGCCTGAATTTCGACCTGGGTGCCTGGCTCGCCGATGCGGCACTGGCGGTGATGGCGGAGGCCGGCCTCTCGCCCAGCGATGTGCGGGCGATCGCGACGCATGGGCACACGGTCTGGCACGAGCCGCCGCATTCCACATGGCAATTCGGAGAATCGGCAGTGATCGCCGAGCGCACAGGGGTGGACGTGATAAGCGATTTTCGCGTGCGCGACGTGGCGGCCGGCGGGCAGGGAGCCCCGCTCGTGCCGATTGCCGATACGCTACTCTTCGCTGCGCCTGGCGTATGGCGCGCTCTGCAGAATCTGGGCGGCATAGGGAACGTGAGCATCGTGCCGCCGTCGCCCGTGACGGTCGGGCTCCGCGCGTTCGACACCGGGCCGGGTTGTGTCGTCATCGATGGCGTGACGCGGGCTCTGTGTCCGGAACTGCCTTACGACGTCGATGGCTCGCTCGCGCGCCGGGGTAGCGTGATCGACGGCGTGGTTGCCGACCTGCTGCTCGACCCGTATTTCGCTGCATCTCCTCCGAAGTCCACTGGCCGCGAGCTGTTCAGCAGCTCGTACATCACGCGCTTCATCGCGCTATGCCGCGCTGCGCGCCCTGATGCCTCCACCGAGGATATCGTGGCCACCGCCGTGGCGTTCACTGCCGCCAGCATCGCCGATGCGTACCGGCGCTTCGTGCGCGAGCCCGTGCTCGAGGTGGTTCTCTCGGGTGGCGGGGCGCGCAACCCCGCCCTGGTGGATGCGATAAGAGTTGCTCTCGACCCTGCGCCGGTGCGGTTGTTCGACGACCTGTTCTTCAATGGCGATGCGAAGGAGGCTGTAGCCTTCGCGCTGCTGGGATGGCTGCATCTCGAGCGGCTACCTGGCAATGTGCCGCTTGCTACCGGGGCGCGGGGGCCGCGCGTACTCGGCAAGTTGTGCCCTGCATGACACTGGCGAACCTGCTCCTCCCCGCGCTCCACTGGGATCCGGCGCATGGCTACGAGCCGTGCCGCGCGTTCATCGAGCGCGCGCTCGAGCTCGAGGTGGGTGGCTTCATCCTCTTCGGTGGCGATGAAGAGGGGGTGCGGCAGCTCACCAAGGAGCTCAGGCAGCGTTCGCGCGTACCGCTGCTCATAGGAGCCGATCTGGAGCGCGGCGCCGGGCAGCAGTTCTCCGGTGCCACGGGACTGCCGCCACTGGCGGCCATCTCCTCGCTCAACGATCCAGACGCCGTGCGCAGGGCGGCCCGGCTCACCGCCCGCGAGGCGCGAACCATGGGAGTGAACCTGGTATTCGCGCCCATGTGCGATGTCGACCTGGAACCCGACAATCCTGTCATCGGTACGCGCACATTCGGCGGCGATGCCGAACGAGTGGCGTCCCTCACTGCCACCTGGGTGCGTGCCTGCCAGGGTGAGGGCGTGCTGGCCTGCGCCAAGCACTTCCCTGGTCACGGACGTACGCGTGCCGACTCCCACCTCGAGATTCCGGTCGTGGATGCCTCGAGGCTGGAGCTGGTCACGCACGACATGGCGCCCTTCCGCTCGGCGATCGAGGCGGGCGTGGCTGCGATAATGACCGCGCACGTGGCCTACCCGGCACTCGATTCCAGTGGCGTACCGGCCACGCGGTCACGCGAGATCATTCAATGGCTCCTGCGCCAGGAGCTCGGGTTCGACGGCCTGATCGTGACTGACGCATTGGTGATGCGAGGCGCGCTCGGTTCCGATGGCCTGAGCGAGGGAGAAGCCGCGGTGGCCGCCCTCAACGCCGGGTGTGACATCCTGCTCTATCCGAGTGATGCCGAGGAGATGCTCGGTGCGCTGGAGAAGGCGCGATCACGTCACCAACTTCGCGATGAGAATGTGCGGCACTCGCTGCGCCGTCGCCTCAAGTGGGCACAGTGGGCGTCGCCTCCCAACGAATGGCGCAAGCCGGCGGCCGCCGACGTGGCCTGGGGACACCGGCTCGCCGACAGCGTGGTGCGCATGGTACGTGGCGCGCGTCCGACCATCACCTCGCCTCTCGACGTACTGGTCGTGGATGACGATACCGGCGAGCAGCTTCCCGCACACACGCGCGAACCGTTCATCCAGACGCTGCGTGATGCGGGTTGGGATGCGAGGCGGGTGGAGAGTGCCGGCAACTTGCAGGAGCACGCGTCCGCGGGCCGCTCCCACGTGATCGCACTCTTCGGTGAGGCTCGTGCCTGGAAGGGGCGCGCCGGCTACAGCGACGAGGCCCGTTCCGCGGTGCAGAGCGCGCTTGCGGACGCTCCGGGAGCGTTGCTCATTCAGTTCGGGCACCCACGACTTATCCGCGAGCTCCCCGCCGGACCGCCGATCGCCACCGCCTGGGGTGGCGACACCGCCATGCAGCAAGCCGCCGCTCGCTGGCTCATCGAGGGACCATAACTACGGGGTTCAGGGGGCAGGGTTCAGGGTTCAGGAACTGCTAAGTACGGGGGGCAGGGTTCAGGAGGTGAGGGAACTGACAGGGGGCAGTTAACGGCTCC
>DATCXG010000568.1:0-9210 GCA_036565945.1 Gemmatimonadaceae bacterium | reverse complement strand
CGAGGTGAGCGACCTGGTGCATGGCGACACCGTGACCGAGGTCCTGGCTTATGTGCAGTTCCGCGCCTCCGACCTGCTCACGATGTTTCGTCGCAAAGTGAGCGCTGCAAAGTCGCTCACGCGGCAGGAAGCGAACGCCTTCATCGCCGATTACGTGGCCGGCCTGGAAGGGTATACGTATCTCGAGGGAGAGGGCTGAGGACTACGGGGGTCAGGGGGCAGGGTTCAGGGAACTGCAACTGCTTGAACCACGGAGACACCGAGACACGGAGAAAAGCGAAAAGCTTTGGGAACGGCTCTACGCCTCTGGCTCCGGGCGCGGCAGTCCGGGCTCCTGAGAGCCTCTGACTCCCGCTCGCCTCGGCGAGAGAAGGGCCGGATGCAATCCCCAAAAACATTCGCTGTTGCCGTTGCCTTGTAGTTCGCGGTTGCAGTTTCTCCTGCAGCTCTCGCTTGCCGTTCTCTTGCAGTTCTCCGTGCTGCAGGTAAGCAGTTCAGCAGTTCTCCGCACCTCGATGTCTTCGTGGTGCAAGCCGCTGTAGTTCCTTCCTACGCCATGAGCGCCACGGCGGGGAGCGCGACCGGGGGCGCAACCACGCGCTTGAGGCCCGCGTCTTCGGCCTTCACGGTGAGCTCGAGCTCCTTGGGAAACTTCCGGAACCATGAGGACAGCAGCAGGAGCTCGTCCACCTCGTGAGTTGGTATGCGGGTGGTGTCGCGCTCGGCGGTGCTGAACACCTCGGCGGTGAGGCGCTCGAGCGCTCGTCGATCGGCGGCGGTGCGCGGCGCTGGCCGCTCCTCGCGAACCCGCCCACGCCTGATGAGATAGACGCGGTTGTCTCCCGCGAAGCCGGGCACCGTGTACAGGAAAGAGAGCGTCTCGACTCCGAAGCGGAAACGGAGGAACTGATCCTTCAGCTCCTCCAGCCGCGCGAGCTTGTCGCGTAGCGATGCCGCACGCTCGAATTCCAGGCGTTCCGAACTGGCCAGCATCTCCCGGCGCAGTTGGTGGATGGGTTCATCGTTGGAGCCGTCGAGGAAGGCACGGGCAAGTGCGATGCGCTCGTTGTAATCATGCTCGGAGCAGGCGCCTATGCAGGGGCCCAGGCACTTGTGCACCTCGTAGCGGATGCAGCCGGGGGTACGCGCGCCGAGCTGGAAGAGCTCCCGCTGGTCGGCGAAGTGCATCCTCCGGTCGAGCGAACAGTCGCGGAGACCGAGCACGTCGTTGAGCTCACGCAGCGATTCGCTCACTCGCTGCGCGCCCTGGAACGGTCCATAGTACGCGGCGCTGTCGTCGACCGCGCCCCGAACCACGACGAGCTTGGGCGCTGGCGGACGTGTGATCTTGATGAACGCGAGGTGGTGTGCATCGCGCTTCATCGAGACGTTGAAGCGAGGTCGCAAGCGCTTGATGAGCCTCATCTCGAGCAGCAGCGCGGCGAATTCGCTCGGCGTGTACTCCCAGTCGATGCGAATCGCCTCGCGCACTATTCGCGAGCCCTTCTCCTCGGGGTAGGAGCAGCGGAAGTAGCTGAGCAGCCGCGTTCGCAGGTGCTTCGACTTCCCCACGTACACCACCTCGCCGTCGGCCGCGTGCATGCGATAGATGCCTGGCCTGTTCTCGCAGCCAGCGCGCACGGTGCCGCGCATGTTGGCGAGCTGCTCCTCGGTGGTGAGCGGCGGCCTGAGCGAGGACTTCCTGCGGCTCATCGCTGGCAGTGAGAGCAGAAGACGGTGGCGCGCCCGTCCACGGCATGGGTACCCACGAGCCGCGCGCCGCAGCGGGGGCAGGGGAGTCCTTCCCGGCCATAGGCCATGAGCGACTGAGCAAACTCGCCGCGCTCGCCCCGCGCGTCGCGGTAGTCGCGGAAGCTCGTGCCGCGTGCTTCGATGGATTCCTTCAGAACATGCACGATCGCCTCGTGGAGCAGAGCGATCTCCTCATCGCGGATAGTTCGTCCCTGCCGCGACGGGTCGACACACGCGAGCCAGAGGGCCTCATTCGCGTAGATGTTCCCGATCCCGGCTATCCTGCGCTGGTCCATCAGCAACTTCTTCACGGCCTGGGATGAGTTCCGCAATACGCCGGCCAGATGCGACGGCGTGAATGCCTCTTCCAGCGGCTCGATCCCCAACGCGTCGGAGTACTCGCGCCAGCGCTCTGCCGACATGAGGGTGACAGTACCGAGGCGGCGGATGTCGCGGTAGTGCAGCGCACGACCGTCGGCCAGTTGGAAGGCCAGCGTCGAGTAGAGGCGTTCGTGCTCGGGGAGGGCGCCGTCGTCTATGAGTAGGGCGCCGGTGAAGCGGGGCTGCACTATGATGTGGTCGCTCGTGGAGAGGTCCATCACCAGGTGCTTGGCGCGCCGCCAGCAGCGATCGATCGTTGCGCCGGTGACGCGATCGGAGAGCTCTCTGGCCGTTACCTCGCGAAGAACATCGGGGCGGGTGACTGTGACGCTGGTGATGCTAGCGCCGGATACGGCGCGCTCGAGGTCGCGCGCGATGGTTTCTACTTCAGGGAGCTCGGGCATAGTTCCGCAGTTCGCGCCAGCCGATGTCGGCGCGGTAGTGTTTCCCGACGAAGCTGATCTGACCGGCCGCGGCCGCGCTGGCTGCCTGCGCCGCGCCGAGCGATGGGGCCACGGCTGTCACCGCGAAGACGCGTCCGCCGGAGGTTATCAGCGTGCCGTCCTGCGCGCGCGCCGTTCCCGCGTGAAAGACGTGCACGTTCGGGGCGCGCTCAGGGATGGTGATGGCCGCGCCTTTGCGAGGTGACTCGGGGTAGCCCTGCGCCGATATCACGGTGGTGACCGCGTGCCCGGCGCTCCACTGGAGAGTCAGGCCGTTGAGTCGTTCACCGCGCGCGACGGCCAGGAGCGGGGCCAGTAGACCGCTATCGAGTAGCGGCATCAGCGCCTCGGTTTCCGGGTCGCCGAAGCGGCAATTGAACTCGACCACGCGCGGCCCGGTGGGGGTGAGCATGAGCCCAGCGTAGAGGAGACCGGTGAATGGGGATCCGTGTTCACGCAGCGCGCGCAAAGTTGGGTTGAAGATGCGCTCAACCACGTCGTCGATCAGCTGAGGCGTCCCGTCGGCTACGGGAGCGTAAGCGCCCATCCCTCCGGTGTTCGGACCCCGGTCGCCCTCGAGCAGGCGCTTGTGGTCTCGTGCGGGGAGCATGGGTAGCACTTCGGTGCCGTCGGTGATGGCGAATACCGAGAGCTCCTCGCCCTCCATGAACTCCTCCACCAGGATCTCGTCACCCGCCCCCCCGAAGGCGTGATCGTGCAGCATGGCATCGATCGCCGTATCGGCCTCTTCATGGGTCTGGCAGATGATCACTCCCTTCCCTGCCGCGAGCCCCGATGCCTTGATCACCACGGGGGCGCCCATCGCGCGTGCAGAGCGCTTGGCCGCTGCCGCTTCGGTGTGGTGCTCGGCGCGTGCCGTGGGTACGCCAGCGGCTGCCATCAGGCTCTTGGCGAAGATCTTGGACGATTCGATCCGCGCGGCCGCCGCTGTGGGGCCGAAGATGGGCAGAGAAGCCGCTCGGAACTCGTCCACGATCCCGGCGGCCAGCGGTGCCTCTGGCCCCACGATCGTGAGATCCGGCCGTTCGGAGCGCGCGAGCGCCGCGAGTCCGGCGATGTCGGCTGGTGCTACCTGGACACAGCGCCCCAACTCCGCGATTCCGGGGTTCCCGGGTGCGGCGATGATCTCGATTGATCGGTCATCGCGGACCAGCTTCCAGGCGAGGGCATGCTCGCGGCCGCCCCCGCCCACTATCAGAACCTTCATCTCGATGTCGTATTCCTGAATGCCTCGTTGAAGGCGTCGCGCGCCCCGCGCAGGGCGTTGGCCACCTCATCGACCACGCCGCGCGCCTGGTCGCCGTAGTAGCCGGCCGCCTCGCTGAGATCATCGGCAAGCGGAGGGTTTGCATCGCCGCGGCGAGGGTAGTCGCCCCCGATGATCTTCTCGTAAGCGCCGCTCCTGATCCAGCGCTGCAGCTCGCCCGCGCGGACGGTGTTGAACGGGTGTGTGCGGAAGATGACGTTGAGCGCCTTGAAGATGCTGTCCACCGCGTTCCCGCTCGCCTCGTACTCCTCGGCCTGCAGCAGAAACTCGTCGAGGTTCGTCTCGTCGTCCATCTCGGCTCCGCCGGCGAACCTGAGGAAGAGCTGCATGGAGGCCGTGGGGTCCTGGGTAGCCAGCAACGCCGCTCGGTCGGATGAGAGCTCAGCCTTGCGGTACCACTCGAGGAGAGCGAGCTGGATGGGAAGGGTGATGAGGCCCAATCCCGGCATGCTGCCGAAGCCGATGTTGAGGATGATCAACGCCAACGTGGTGTACGTGGCGTGACCACTCATGATGTGTCCCAGCTCGTGGCCGAGGATGACGCGCCGCTCCTCGCTTCCCAGAAGCTCCATGGCGCCGGAGTTGACCACGATGAAGGGCTTCTCGAAGCCCACTGCCATGGCGTTGGCGACTGGAGTTTGCGAAACGAACAACTCCGGCCGCTCGGGCCAGTCCATGGTAGCCAGCACTTCCGTGTAGAGTGCGTCGAGCTTGGGCCGCTGCCTCGGGCCGATGCGAACCGCGTTCGCCGTGAAGATGTGGCGTACGCCGCGCTCGCCGATGAGGCCCATGACCTTGCGCACTACTTCGTCGAACCCCGGCAGTGCCCTCAACGAGTTGAGCGCCGCCCGGTCTGCCGGGTGCTCCCACGCGACCGGTGCGATCTGAGTAAGAACTCTGGCGTCGGACATAGAAGCGGGATTCAGGGTTCAGGGTTCAGGGGGCAGGTAACTACAGGGTTCAGGGTTCAGGATGCAGGAGGTAAGGGAACTGACAGGGTTGAGAACCCGACTCGGGGGTGAGATCTCTACCGCGAGGTAGTTCCTGAACCCTGAACCCTGTCCCCTGAACCCCGTAGTTCACATCGCTCCCTCGAGATCGGCCAACAGGTCGCCCACATCTTCCACCCCGCATGAGAGGCGTACGAGGCCGTCGGTGATTCCCATCTCGGCGCGACGCTCGGGTGGCACGGAGGCGTGGGTCATCGAGGCCGGGTGGCTGATCAGGCTTTCCACTCCTCCTAACGACTCCGCCAGCGAAAAGATTCGCGTCTTCTCCAGCAGGCGCGCGGCGCGCTCGCGCGTACCCATGTCTACGGTGATCATCCCGCCGAAGCCCTTCATCTGCCGCAGGGCCAGCGCGTGCTGGGGGTGTGATTCCAGGCCGGGGTAGATCACGTGTTCCGGCCCCAGGCGCTCGGCGAGCCAGGCGGCGATGCGACGCCCATTCTCATCGTGTCGCGGCATCCGGAGGTGCAGCGTCTTGGTGCCGCGCAGGGCGAGCCAGCAGTCGAACGGGCCCGGGATGGCGCCGGCGGCGTTCTGGATGAACGCCAGCCTCTCGGCCAGGTCGTCGTCGTTCAGAAGCGCCATGCCGCCGATCATATCACTGTGGCCGTTCAGGTACTTCGTGGTGGAGTGATAGACTATGTCGGCGCCGTGCTGGAATGGCTGCTGGAAGAATGGAGTTGCGAAGGTGTTGTCGACGATGAGCAGAGCGCCCGCCTTGTGCGTGGCCTCGGCCGCGGCCGCGAGGTCGGTCAGCCACATCAGCGGGTTCGTGGGCGTCTCGATGACCACTGCCACCGTACGTGGCGTGCATGCTTCGGCGATCCTGTTCGGATCGCGAGTGTCCACGTACGTGAAGCAGAGTCCCTGATGGCGCAACAGGCGATCGAACAGGCGGAAGGTACCGCCGTAGACGTTCTTCCCGCAGATTATGTGGTCGCCAGATTGGAAAAGCTTCATGATCGAGTCGACACACGCAGTACCACTAGCGAAGGCGAAGCCATGCTTCGCACCTTCCAGTGAGGCGACATTGCGCTCGAGCGCTTCTCGCGTCGGGTTCTTACTGCGTGCGTACTCGTACCCCTTATTCTCGCCCAACGCGTCTTGTACGTAGGTTGAGGTGAGGTACACCGGTGTCATGATTGCGCCGGCGAGCGGCTCCGGGCGTTGCCCGGCGTGGATCGCTCGCGTGCCGAAGCTGGAGTCGAGATCGTCCTTGTATATACGCGTCATCCGGGAGGCCTGTAGGTGAGTTTGCGGAAGATAACCGGAACGGAGCCATGACGCACGCTCAGGGCTCCGCCACGCACACGTGCCTGGTGGTGGACGACGAGCCCCGGCTGCGCCAGGCTCTGTCACGTCTGATGCAGGGCGACGGCTTCACCTGCTTCGAGGCTGGCTCGGGCCGGGAAGCGCTCGAGATCCTGGAGCGGGAGCAGGTGGAGATCGTGCTCTCCGACATGCGTATGCCTGGCATGACCGGCTCGGCGCTGCTGCACGAGGTCCACGGCCACTATCCCGATGTGGCCTTCATGCTGATCACCGCAGTGGCCGAGGTGGAGGTGGCGGTGCAGTGCCTCTCCGCCGGGGCGATGGACTACATCACCAAGCCGTTCGTGTTCGAGGAAGTTCGAGCGCGCGTGGAGCAGGCGCTGGAGAAGCGCCGCCTGGTGCGTGAGAATCGCGACTACCAGGAACGCCTCGAGGAACGGGTGCGTGAACAGGCCGAGCGGCTGGAGCAACTCTTCGTCGCGAGCGTACAGTCGCTCGCGGACGCACTGGAGCTCAAGGATCCCTACACGCGCGGCCATTCCGTTCGCGTGAGTCAGTACTCGGGGGCGATCTCTCGCGTGCTGGGGGTCACGGACAATGTGGTAGCCGACATAGAGCTCGGCGGCCAGCTCCATGACATAGGCAAGATCGGCGTGCGAGAGGATGTCCTGAACAAGCCGGGGCCGCTCACGCAGGAGGAGTACGAGCATATCATGACCCACCCGTACCTCGGCTGGCGGATCCTCAACCCGTTGCTCCGCGACAACGCTGTGGTGCTGAACGTGGTCCGCTCCCACCACGAGCGGATGGATGGCAAGGGCGTGCCCGACCATCTCGTGGGCGAGGCGATTCCGCGCGAGGCCCGCATAGTCTCTGTAGCCGATGCATTCGACGCCATGATGAGCCGGCGTCCTTACCGCAAGGGGCTCACTTACCGCGCTGCCCTCGAGGAGCTGCGCCGCACGGCAGTATCACAGTTCGACCCAGAAGTCGTAGACGCGCTCCTAGAAGTCGTGGCTTCGGGGGCGATCGATCTGGGCGAGCGCGGCTCGGGTGTGGCGGAGGCAAGTTCGCTGCTCGCCGATTGTTCCTACCGGGGATAGCGAAGTACCTGCCGGCAGGGCTAACTCGACGGGCACGCTGCGCTGCTAGCCCATCGTTTCTTCCGGAGCTAGCCGTCGGTCGAGCGAGAACCGTCCGTCAGGATGGCATGGATTGGAGCGCGATGCCGCTGGCAGCCAGCCAGCGCGCACTGAGATCTGCCGGCGCCGGGCCATTGCCCCAGAGCGATACTCGCAGGGCCGGTGCATCCAGGGTGCGTGCTCGCCCCTCGATCGCCGAGATGAGCGCCTCGTACATGGTCTGATCGCCAGCGACAAACGTGATTCCGGTCCGCTCGATGGCCTCCAGCGCCTCGGCGGCGGAGAAATCTGCCATGGTGGTCACGTGCGCGCCCATCAGGAGAGGCGCCATCAACGATGCGGTGAGCCCCACTGGATGCGCGAAGGGCAGGGTCGCGAGCGAGTGATCGTGCTCCGTCAGCCCCGTGTCGCTGGCGACCGCTCGAGCGATCGCCAGCAGCTCGCGATGCGAGAGCGTGGTGAAGCCGCCAGGATCCGTGGTTGGGAGGAGCACTGCCTCCTCGTCTCGCCCTTCGACGTCGCTCTCTCCCTCGAGCGGGAACCCCACGTGCGAGCCCAGGTCGACCACGCGGCGCTCCGCACCGTTTATGAACGTCGCATGCCCGGGCGCGAGGTCGAGGACGACGCGCGCCATATTGTCGGGGAGCAACCTTTCCAGGGAAGCCAGCGTTAGTACCGCGCCCACGTTCGCTGCCGCGAGCCGCTGGGCCGTCTCGGACGGCGGGCTGGCGGGATCCAGCAGCAGGGCGCCGCGTCCCTCGCAGGCGGCGAGAGCCAGGAGAAAGTCCGCGGAATTGGGGAGAAGTATCGCGGCCCGCCTGAGTGCCAGAACCCGCACGAGCGGAGCGCAGCGCTGGAGCAGCGTGATCCCCGCTCCGACGAGCTGGCGCGCATCTAGCATATCGACGAGGCCGCCGCGTGCCGCGGCCGCGAGTGGGACGAGGGCTAAGGGATCGCTCACGTCCTTGAACCTATACTGTGCGGGCGTTGAGCGAAACGCAGGGGCGGCTGGACTGTCTTTATACTACGGCGCATGACATGGAGATAGCTTTCACGAATCGCGTGCGGAGGTCGGAGCGTGTATGACGGTTTGATGGTCAGTGTTTCAGGAATTCGTGGCAAGGTGGGTGAGGCGTTGACTCCCGAAGTGGTTTCTGGCTTCGCGGCCGGATTCGGCGCGTGGGCTCGCTCTCGCGGCAGTTCCAGGAGCATAGTAGTCGGGCGCGACTCGCGCGTTTCGGGCCCCATGTTTCACAGAGCTACGATAGCCGCGCTGCAATCGGTGGGCTGCCACGTCATAGATGTGGGTCTGGCGCCTACACCCACGATCCAGCTCGCGGTGGAGCACCACCACGCGGCTGGTGGTCTTGCGATCACGGCCAGTCACAATCCCATAGAGTGGAACGCCCTCAAGTTCATCGGGCCCAGCGGGCTGTTTCTCGATGGCTCCGAGGCAGCTGCCATGCGCGCCGTGGCCGAGGGGCATTTCAAACGTGCCACCTGGGATGAGTTGGGCGAGGTGCGCCCCGACGACGCGGCCATCGCTCGCCACATCGATCGGGTCCTCTCCCTCGACTTCGTGGATGTGGATGGCATCCGCGCCAGGCACTTCCATGTGGCGCTCGACTGCACGCGAGGGGCCGGTGGGTCCATCATGCCGGAGTTGCTCGAGCGCCTGGGGTGCAAGGTGACCGCCATCAATCTGGAAACCGATGGCAGGTTCACCCGGCCACCTGAGCCAGTGGCCGCGAACCTGGGCGATCTGGAACAGCTTGTGCTGAACGCGGGTGCAGAATTGGGACTGGCCACAGATCCCGATGTCGACCGGCTGGCTCTGGTGTCGGATGCCGGCATTGCGATAGGGGAGGATTGGACGCTGGCGCTCGCCGCGCGGATAGCATTGCGCTACCGGCGAGGCCCGGTGG
>DATCXG010000566.1:0-2604 GCA_036565945.1 Gemmatimonadaceae bacterium | reverse complement strand
AGCCGAAGGCGCCGCCGCCCCAGTTGGTAATCAGCCCAGCCTTCTGTCCGAGCGCCCTGACCCTGAAGAAGCACTGAGCGATCTCGAGCATCAGCTCGGCGACCGCGACACCCTTGTCGTCGACGCCTGGACTCGCCGCCGGTCCAGATCGTTTCGTCATCATCGCTCCCGTCCGGTGATTGCGTCAGTATCGCCAATTGACACCTTTGTTGTCAACGTGTAAAATGACACCCATGTTGTCATCAGGGGCAAGTTTTGCTGCCTCATCCCTGCCATCCGGAGGAAGAGCGATGAGCACGGACACGAACGAACTGCACGCAAACGACGCGGAAACCTCGCGCGGCGGTATGCGACCACCTCTCCTTTTTCTCGGTGCGCTCCTGCTCGGCCTCGTCCTGGACCATGTACTTCCTCTGACGTTCCCGCTTCCGAGAACCGACCTGCACCGGATCATTGCTGGCGCGTCGATCGTGCTTGGTGTCGCGATCTTCGCCGCGGCCGTCCGCAACTTCTCCAGCGCCGGCACTCCCGTTCCGGGGTCGAGGGCCACGCGAGTGCTGGTGACCAGCGGAATTCACGGTTGGAGCCGGAATCCGATCTATGTCGGGATGTTTCTCGTCTACATCGGCATCGGCGTAGGTGTGCGCAGCCCGTGGATCGTCATTCTCACGCTGCCGCTGGCGATCATCATCCGCTATGGCGTCGTCGCACGCGAGGAAGCGTACCTGGAAGGGCGATTCGGCGACACGTATCGCGGCTACAAGGCTCGGGTGCGGCGCTGGGTGTAGCGGTCGGACGAAGCCCCGCTCGTAACGGCAGTGGACAGTATCGTCCTCCCGCGAATAACCTTGACCTCGCTTCGCGCGCTCCGCACAATCGCCAACCCACCTGGCCTTCAGAGGAGACGACATGGACGACGGAAGTGCCGAAAGCCGGTACACGAGAGCGCAGCGCCTCGGCCTGATCATAGGAGGCGCCGTATTCGTGGTGATGCTCCTCGCTCCGCCCCCATCCGGATTGAGCACTGCGGGATGGCGCACCGCGGCCGTGGCGCTGCTCATGGCGGTGTGGTGGGTGACCGAGGCCATCCCGATCCCCGCGACCGCGCTTCTGCCGCTGGCGCTCTTTCCGACGCTCGGCGTACTGGACGCGAGCAATGCGGCGGCGCCCTACGCCAACGACCTCATCTACCTCTTCATGGGCGGCTTCCTGCTGGCCGTGACCATGGAGCGCTGGGGTCTCCACAAGCGGATAGCGCTTAGGATCATGGCCTGGGTGGGCACGAGCCCGAACCGTCTCGTGCTGGGCTTCATGCTGGCGACGGCGTTCATATCTATGTGGATCTCGAACACCGCCACCGCCGCCATGATGCTCCCGATAGCGTTGGCCGTGGGAGAGATGTTCCACCCGCAGGATCAGGAAGGGCCTTACGACTTCGGCATCGCGCTGATGCTCGGCGTGGCATTCGCCGCATCCATCGGTGGGATCGCGACACTCATCGGCACGCCGCCGAACGCGGTGCTGGCCGGCGCGGTGAGTGAGATGTTCGGTCGCCAGATCGGCTTCCTGGAATGGATGGCCGTGGGCTTCCCGGTGGCGGCGGTGATGCTGCCGCTCGCGTGGATCGTGCTCACCCGCTTCCTGCATCCGCCGGGAAAACTCTCGGGAGATGCGGCGGCGATCATCGCGGGCGAGCGCGCGAAGCTGGGAGCACCCAGCCGGCCGGAGAAGCTGACGGGGCTCGTGTTCGCACTGACGGCGGCTGCGTGGGTGCTGCGTTCTCCCAAGGAATTCGGGAGCGTGACCATCCCCGGCATTCAGACCTGGGCTCCCTCGGTGAGCGACTCGACGATCGCCATCGCGGCGGGCATGGTGCTTTTTCTCCTTCCGGTGGATCTGAAGCGCGGAGAGTTCGTACTGGACTGGAAGACGGCCAAGAAAATTCCGTGGGGAGTGCTCGTTCTCTTCGGAGGTGGACTCTCGCTGGCGCGGGCGATGGACAGGTCGGGACTGGCGGCGTGGATCGGCGGAGCGGTGGCGGGGCTGGGGACCATACCCACGGTGCTCATAGTAGCGTTCGTGGTGGCGCTCTTCGCGCTGCTCACGGAGTTCACGTCGAACACGGCGACTGCAACGATGGCGATGCCCATCATGGCGGGAGCGGCGATGGGGCTGAATGTGGAGCCGGTAATGCTCATGACCAGCGCGGCGCTGGCAACGTCGATGGCGTTCATGCTGCCGGTGGCGACGCCACCGAACGCGATCGTTTTCAGCTCGGGTTATCTGACGGTTTCGCAGATGTTCAGGGCGGGCATCGTGCTCGACATACTTGCCGTTGGTGTGATCACGGCGGCGGCGATGTTTCTCATCCCGTATTTCCTGCTTTGACCGAGGGAGATGGCGAGCGGTGGTACGCGGAGGTGGGTACGTGCCTGTGAGAAAGGCCGTTGGGCCGTTCGCGACCTGACTCAGGCGGTAGCGTAGCCGAGCGCGCGCGCGTTCTCCTTCACGCGCGCATCTCGTGTGACGATAGTGACGAGCGGCGGCGGGTCGCCGAGGAAGTCGGCCGTGGCCAGGTGGATCGCATCGAGCGTGCGGATCGGT
>DATCXG010000547.1:0-11466 GCA_036565945.1 Gemmatimonadaceae bacterium | reverse complement strand
CGCCGCCTCGGCGGGTGGCTTGGCCTGCCCGCCTGTCGCGCCGGCACCCCCTACGAGGCCGCTGATATCCTCATCTGCGGCGCCGATCACGCCCACCAGGTTCCCCACGGGCGCGGTCTCTCCCTCGCCCAGCACGTGCTTGCGGAGAACTCCCTCGCCGCGCGCGATGAGCTCCATGACGGCTTTGTCGGTCTCGATTTCGGCCAGAACATCACCCTTCGTGATCTGGTCGCCTTCGCCCTTCAGCCATCTGACCAGCCGCCCCTCCTCCATCGTGGGGGAGAGCGCCTCCATTACAATCTTGGTTGCCATGTCGGTTTCGTTTGGTGACGTCGCTGGCGAAGCTTCGCCAGCGACTGGCTGCTCAATCGATGTACATCACCTTCTTCACCGCCGCGATTGTCTGGGGTGCGTCGGGCTTGGCTGCTCTCTCGAGGTTCCTGGCGTATGGCATGGGGACGTCGGCCTGATGCACGCGCAGTACTGGCGCATCCAGGAAGTCGAAGCACTCGCGCTGGATCACGTCCACGATCTGCGCACCCATGCCGGCTACCTCCCATCCTTCTTCGAGTACCACCGCGCGGTTGGTCTTGCGTACCGACTGTTTGATCGCCTCGGTGTCCATGGGACGCAGGCTGAGGAGGTCCACCACGTCCACGCGGATCCCCTCCTTGGCCAGCTGGTCGGCCACCTTCATAGCCACGAGCACCATCTTGCCGAAGGTGATGATGCTGCAGTGGTCCCCCTCGCGCTTGAGATCGGCTTTGCCGAGTGGGATGACGTACTCCTCCGAGGGCACCTCGCCCTTGGTGTTGTACAGCATCTCGCCCTCGAGCACGATCACCGGGTTGTCGTCGCGGATGGCGCTCTTGAGGAGTCCCTTGGCATCGTATGGGGTGCCCGGGGCGACCACCTTGAGCCCGGGTATGTGCGTCAGCCACGACTCCCACGCCTGCGAGTGCTGGGCGGAGAGCTGGAGCGCTGCGCCATTGGGCCCGCGGAATACCATGGGAATGTTGAACTGGCCGCCGGACATGTAGAGCATCTTGGCAGCGGAGTTCACCACCTGGTCCAGCGCGAGTAGCGCGAAATTCCAGGTCATGAATTCGACGATGGGGCGGAGCCCCACCATCGCTGCTCCCACGCCTACTCCGGCGAAGCCGAGCTCGGTGATCGGAGTATCGACCACCCTCATCTCACCGAATTCCTGCAGGAGTCCCTTGGAGACCTTGTACGCCCCCTGGTAGACACCCACTTCCTCGCCCATGAGGAAGACGCGGTCGTCGCGCTGCATCTCCTCGCGGAGCGCCTCGTTGAGGGCATCACGGTAGGTGATTACTGGCATCTTGATAAGACTGGTTGGGGTAACTGTCGAGGTGGAAGAGATGACGGGCGAGGGATCGGGAGCAATCGCCCCCCGACCCCTGATTCACCGCGCGTCATCCGGCCGTCTCGGCGAGCTCGATCGCCTCGCTGGTGGTATCGACGTAGATGTCTTCCATGAGCGATTCGATGGCTGGCTCGGGGCTGGCATCGGCGAACTGCCATGCGTCTTCCACGATCGCCTTGATCTCCTCGTCGAGCTTCGTCATCTCGTCCTCCGACCATTCACCGCGCTGCTCCATCTCCGTACGGAGCACCGCGATCGGGTCGCGCCTCATGTATTCCTCCAACTCTTCCTTGGTGCGGTAGGTGCCGCTAGCCGCATCGGACATGGAGTGGCCCATGAAGCGGTAGGTACGGACCTCGAGGAGCGTGGGAGTGTGTTCGCCGCGGGCGCGCTCGATGGCCCGCATGGTCGCCGCGCGCACGGCCATCACATCCTGGCCATCCACTACCTCGTTGGGCATATCGTACGAACAGGCGCGCTCCGCGATGTCATTGATGGCAGAGGCACGCTCGAGCGCCGTACCCATGCCGTAGCGGTTGTTCTCGATGACGTAGATGACCGGGAGCTTCCAGAGGGCCGCCATGTTGAGTGCCTCGTGGAATGCACCGCCGTTCACTGCGGCTTCGCCGAAGAAGCAGAGACAGACCTGGTCGCCGCCGCGATACTTCACGGCGAAGCCCACGCCCGTAGCCAGTGGAATGTGGCCTCCCACGATGCCGTGGCCGCCGAGGAAGTTCACGTTGCGGTCGAAGAGGTGCATCGAGCCGCCCTTGCCCTTCGAGCAGCCGTCCGCGCGGCCGAAGAGCTCGGCCATTATCGCGCGTGGCGACATACCGCGCGCGAGCGCCTGCCCGTGGTCCCGGTAGGTGCCGAGCACGTAGTCATCTTCCCGGAGCGCCGAGATGGCCCCCACGCCCACCCCTTCCTGTCCAATGTACAGGTGGCAGAAGCCACCGATCTTACCCAGAGCATACGCCTCGGCGCTGCGCTCCTCGAAGCGCCGGATGAGCAGCATGCTGCGCAGGAGCTCGCGCCGGAGCGCGGTGTCGTCGGAGCTGGAGTTGTTGGACTGTTGCTTCTTCTTGGTGGGCATGATTGAATCGTGAGCGTTTAACGTGGTGGATCGAACAGGTGGCAAGAGGCGTCGAGCTAGGCGTGGCTGATGGCTGCCTTCTGCACCTGCTCCCATGCGTGGTAGCTGGAGCGAACCAGCGGACCCGATTCCACGTGACGGAATCCCATCTCGAGGCCGATGTCGCGCAGCTCGCGAAACTCCTCGGGGGTGTAGTAGCGGTCGAGCGGGATGTGACTGTCTGACGGCCGGAGATACTGTCCCAGGGTGATGATGTCCACGCCCACGTCGCGCAGGTCGCGCAGGGTCTGGATGATCTCTTCCTTTAACTCGCCCATCCCCAGGATAAGGCCAGACTTGGTCGGGATATCGGGCGCGGTCTGTTTGGCGAAGCGGAAGAGCTTCATGACACGGTCGTAACGGCCGCCGGGGCGGCAGCGCTTGTAGAGGCGCGGCACGGTCTCGGTATTATGGTCGTAGATGTCCGGTCGAGCCTCGAGCACGGTGCGGATGGATTGCTCGTTCCCCTGGAAGTCGGGGACGAGCACTTCCACTGAGCAGTTGGGCAGCCGCGCCTTGATCTGGCGAATGGTCTCAGCGAAGACCCATGCTCCCAGATCGGGGAGGTCGTCGCGATCGACGGAGGTGATGACGGCGTGCCTCAGTTGCATCTGTTCCACGGCTGATGCTACGCGCGCCGGTTCCTCGATGTCGTACTTGGGCGGGCGACCGTGCTTCACTGCGCAGTAGGCACAGTTGCGCGTGCACACATCACCCAGGATCATGAAGGTGGCGGTCCCGTGATTCCAACACTCCCCCACGTTGGGGCAGTGTGCCTCCTCACAGACCGTATGAAGCTTGAGGTCGCGCATGAGGTGGCGGAGTCGCGCGTAGTTCGCGCCGCCGGGCACCTGAACGTTGAGCCAGGCTGGCTTGCGCTCGGGAAGTTGCGGGGCGCGATGCAACCCCGCGATCTGATGAAGAGCCTCGCCCATGATCCTCTTCCGAAGAAAAAAATCTGTGACTGGTGCTGGTGTAGAGTGCCAGCTGAAATCCACGCAAAGCTATGCCGCGGGATGGCCGAAAGGTAGGCCGTCTTCTACCTAAACTCTAGGTAGACGGTTATGCGGGAGGGCCAAATCGAGTGATCGAGAATGGAGAGATGTCGAGCGTCGGCTTCTCGGCACTCGCGATCGCGGCGACGCATTCGCCGGTGAGCGGGCCGAGCAGGATGCCGTTGCGCGAGTGACCACAAGCGTAGATGAGCGCCGGGTACTCGGGATCGCGTCCGATGATCGGGAGGAGATCGGGGGTGACTGGCCGGAAACCGCACCAGTGATCGAGGGTGCGCGCGCGCGAAAGGGCGGGGGCGATCTCCACGCCGGCGGCTGCCAGCTTACGGGCAATCTCGGGTGTCGTGCCGGTTTCGAACCCTACGTGCTCCATCGTTGCGCCAACTACCGAGAGCGAGTGTTCGCGGGGAACCACGTAGCCGTGCGGGCCGTAGATCACGTGCTGCAGCGGTGCTGCGGAGACGGCAATTGCCTGGCCACGCACTGGCTCTATGGGGATGGGTCTGGGGAGGCCGGGGATGAGTGGAGACCAGGCTCCCGCGGCCAGTATCAGGGTGGCTGCCGAGATGCAGTCGCCCGATGGCAGGCAAACGCTGGGACGCTCTCTCGTGAGGTCCATCGAGATCGCCAGATCCTCGACGACGGTTATGGCGGGGCTGGCGTCGGCCAGCTCGCGGAGTGCGCGGACCAGTACGACATTGTCCACCGACCCGTCGTTCGGGTAGAGCACGGCACCAGCCGCTGGCGCGGCTGCTGGCTCGGTGGTGCGGAGCTGCTCCTGGTCTATCCATTGTGTATCGTCGTTCGGTTCCTGGCCCACGCTCTGCCGCCGGGCGTCGGCCTTCGCCTCGTCGATGATCAGCTCCAGGATCCCGGCGCGATTGAGCGGCACACGAACGCCGGTTATCTCGGCAAGCGCGTGGACGTAGCTAGGATATAGGTCGCGCGCGGCCAGTGCGAACGTGTGCGCTGCGCCACTGGCGCGCTCCATGCCCGGCGCGAGCATGCCGGCTGCGGCGCGGGACGCCTCACCGGCGTGCCGTCCCGCCAGAAGGGTGATATCGGCGCCCCGGCTCGCCAGGGCGGCCGCCGTGGCCAGGCCGGAAAGGCCGGCACCGATGATTATGACATCGCCACCAAGGCTGGAGATCGGTGGCATCAGCGGTCAGCGGCGAGAGGGATGCGGCACGCGCCGCCCGGCTGAAACCTCAGGACCACTTGAAGCGTATGGTAGCCAGAGCTCGAAGCTCTCGGCATCTCTGAGGAGACCACTGACATGTTTCGCACCATCTTCTCCGTTGGCGTTCTGGCGATCCTGGGCTTGTTCGTCCTGAAGTTTGTCTTCGGGATTTTCGGCTGGCTCGTGGCCCTCCTACTCTGGCTGTTCTTCATTGCTCTGAAGATCGCCCTGGTGGGCGCGGTGATCTACCTGATCATCCGCATCGTGAGCCCCGATACCGCGCGCAGGCTGAGGGAGAAATTTAACGGGTAAGTTCCGGCCCGTCGGGCTGTTGTTTTTCCGGTACCCCACGGCCATGCCGCGGGGTACGCGCTATTCTGCCGTTGCCCGTGCCGCGGGGGGGCCCGCGCCGGCTTCCTCGTTGCGCGCGTGGCTCTCGATTCCAGTCGCCCGGTTCGCGCCGCTCAGCTTCTCGACAACTCCCCATGCCAGCAACGGCACCATCAGCTCGTGATGGCCGGTTATCTCGTAGCCGTGCCCGCCTTCGAGCGTGGGGCGCTGCACCACGTTCACGCGTGGCCGATAGTGGCGCAGCATGTCCATGTCGCACGAGGTGAAGCCGGTAGGGCGTCCCTGGTGCAGGTTGCGGGCGATGGTGAGGGCTTTGAGGAATACCTCGGGGAGGATGACGGCGCTGCCGAGGTTGAGGACCACGCCGCCGTCATGCAGCGAGGGGAGCGAGCCCGCCAGGATGCGGAAATCACGGTGGCTCGTATCGCCTATGGCGGCCCCGTTGGCCGCGGGGTGCTGGTGGATTATCTCCGCCCCGAGTGCGGCGTGCACCGTCAGCGGAACTCCGAGCTCGAATGCGTTGAGTAAGACCGATAGCTCGGGGTGCGCCAGATCGGGTTCGTCAACGAGAGAGCGTGCGAGCGCTTCACCCATTCCCCAGCCGTTCGCCATTCCGCGGGTGAACGCGTCGTTCATACCACGACCCGTCTCCTCGGCCATGCCGAAGGTGCCGTCGCGCAGTCCGGCGGCGACATCTTCCGACGTCCCTCCCCAGCGAGCGATCTCGTAATCATGGATGGCGCCCGACCCATTCATCGCCAGGTGCGTGATGATTCCTCGGCGCATGAAGTCGATGAGGATGGGCGCGAGGCCGGTCTTCACCACGTGGCCGCCGGTCATCACCAGCACACCGCGCCGACCGGTGGCCGCGACTATCGCGTCTATCACTTTCAGGAAATCACGCGCGACCAGGACGTCGGGGAGTGAGCGGAGGAAGGCGCCGAAGGAGCCTTCCTTGTTCCCAAGCGACGTGCGCAGCGGAGGGGGTGATGCGAACTCCTCGGCGCGTACCTTGTTCGGCCGACGCGCTATGGGAACCGTGCGGACGGCTGAGAGATCTGCTTCCTCGCGGCTCACGGTGTGTTGCCCGGGGTCGTAGCGGTGGCGGCTCGGTACGATTGCAGGTACAGGTCGAGCGTCTTCAGGTAAGGGACCTTGGCCTTGAACTGCACCATCATGTGCCGCTTGTCATCGGTCAGCCACATGTGAGCCTCGCCTCCCTCGGCGAAGATTCCCTGCGACTTGATGATTGGCTGGATGACGACCGTGTTGAACGTGCCGGCGGGGACCGTGATCTTCTCCTTTCGGATGACCTTCACGATGACCGGATTGCGGTCCGGTCGGAAGTAGCGGTTGAATGTGTAAGTCTTACCTACTTCCAGCGGGACGGTGCGCACGAAATAGAGGAACGAGGCGTCGTCGAGTGGCTGAGACACGCTGGGCAGCTCCTCGTAGCCGCGTTGGTGCAGCACGGACCGCTCGGGATAGATCTCGAAGTAGCGATCCTTCTTGTAGTTCACTTCCTTGATCTTCTGGATGAAGCGGCGCGAGTAGAGCGTCTCGGTATCGAACCAGCTCTCGAGTACATCGTTCACCTTGAACATGAGGAAGCCGCCCTCCACGGTGAACTTCGCGTGGAAGGTGTCCTCGCCGCGTACGTCTTCGATTCCCAGTACCTCCATCCTGCCAGTGCCGACGCGCGCGCCGCCTACGGCGACCATGTAATTCAACTGCTCGCCCACGCCGAAGGGGAGGGCAGCCATCTCTGAGCGAGGGGGCTGGGCAGAGTCTACCATGCTCCGATCGACGGTGGCCGTGCTCTGGCCGCCCGCGACAGCCGGTATGGCCGCTGTCATGGCTGCCAGGGACGCGCCGAGGGTCAGGAGATGTGTGAATACAGGCATCATGCGGAATCCGTTGTGAGACGGCGGGCTCGCTTCGTCCAGCCGAATCGGTACAGGTCCATCGCGCCCTCGAATGGGCGCACGCGCGTGGCACGTGGTCGAAGGTCGTAGCGCGCGCCGAGCGGTACTGTCTCGATACGTCTGCAGAAAGGTGCCGCCTTCACGAGCAGTTCCGCGTTCGCGGCCCAGCCACTCCACTGGACGATCGGCACGCTCTCCGACGCGCGTATGACGTCTCGCATGACGGCTATGCGATAGAGGCGGAAGGTGCCGAGTGAATCGTGCACCCCGGGCACCTTGACCATGGGCCGCACGAGCCACGGCGCCACCCGACGTAAGCGACGAACGGCTGCCGGTGCACCGTCGTTCCCCGCCGGCCGCTCGGCCACCACCATGTCGGCGCCACCCTCGAAGAGCTTGACCAATTCCGGGATGTGCTCGGGCTGGTCGGTGAAGTCGGCCTGCATGATGACCATGGCGTCACGACGAGGGTAGCGCGTGCCCTTGGCGACGGTGCGTGACAGCGTATCGAGCGCGGCCGCGTAGCCACGCCGTGTCTCGTGATGCAGTACGGTGAGCGGTAGCGAATCGGCGTACGACTTCAACGTCTCGGCCGTGGCGTCGGTGCTCCCGTCGTCGAGCACGACGATCTCGTACTCGCGTGGGTGCTCCTCGAACACCTTGCGAATGCGCCAGAGCAGCAGGCCTATAGTGGGCGATTCATTGTACGCCGGAATGCAGATATAGAGCATGGGTTTCTCGATGATGATACCGCGTGCGTGCTGCGTGGTTCCTGCGAGCGCCGTAACGCGGTTGTACGACACGCTCCTGACCCTCGTGACATCGTGCGTACTCGTTGGTACTGGTGGCGCTGATGGCACCCAGGAGGGCCATGGATACCACGAGTGCCGAGGACGCGGACGGAAAATGAGTGCCACCGGCGTGAAAGGCAAACAGAGGTTTGGGAGCGAAGCCAGCGCTCCACGCCGGAGAGTGCCAGCCCAATTGCCCTTTCGGGACGCGATCGTCACTCGAGAGGCGCACTCGCGAATCGCACCTCTGGAAGACGGGGTGTACTAAGAGTAAGCTGGTGACCCACGGAGGACACGCATGATACTCGGTAATGTCCGTGCTTCTCTCACGCGCAACGATGCGCAGCTGGCGCTCCGCCTGGTTTCGCGCGGCTCCGCCGCCGATCTCGAGGCCGGCGAGGAGGCGCTGCGCGGAATGGGAATCGACGCTCTGCTGGATGACCCGCGCTTGTTACCGGCCTTGCTGGAATCGCGGCTCGGCATGCATGCGTCGCTCCCACTCTTCTGCTATGTGGTCGTGCGGCGGGCGCTGCGGAGCGCCGGTGAGGACGACCGCGCGCTGGCGGACTACATTGCCGCCATCCTGCTCCACTTCGGTACCAGGGGGCGTGCCAACCGGATCGCTGAGAGCGATGACAAGGTGTACGATACCCTGGCGGCTCTGCTCGATGAGGTCGACGGACCGGATCCCAGGCGCACCTTCCTCGTGCGGCAGCATCTGGGCAACTACGCGCTCTGGTTGAGTGGGCTATTCCCCGACATGATCGAGCAGCGCCGCTGGCGCCGCGGCGGGCCGGATCTGGAATATTATGAGGACATCGGCCGCCGAGGCTTCCAGCTCGCGGCGGATCATCGCATCGCGCACGAGCACGGTCTGGATGTGCTCTTCCGAGATGTCGCTCAGCGCTTCGCCGTTGTTCGCGTAGCGCTCAACGGTGTGAGCGATGCGCTGCTCTTCCCTGTGAACAACTCGCCGGAGAGGTTGATGCGCCAGGTGCGCGACGAGGCGGGCTGGAAGCAGGGCTAGCAGCCACCGCGTCAGGTGGCGCGCTTGCGCCTGTCCTCAGGCGATTCGTATGC
This sequence comes from Gemmatimonadaceae bacterium, assembly GCA_036565945.1. GTDB lineage: Bacteria > Gemmatimonadota > Gemmatimonadetes > Gemmatimonadales > Gemmatimonadaceae > JADGGM01. Next base: position 2,604 of record DATCXG010000547.1, on the reverse strand, counting down.
TACTGACGTTCCTCTGTGGTGACGGAACGCATCTTCCTCCCAGAAGTAGTTCCGTCTTCATACACGAACGTTTCTGAGTGACAGGTTGAATCTTCGCGAGGGTGATGTCCATGCCGACCTATGAATACCGCTGCCGCGCGTGCCACGAGAGCTTCACGGTTCGCGAGCGCATCTCCGACCATGCACCAGAAAATATGGTCTGCCCCAAGTGCCGTTCGCGCGATGTCGACCGGGTCATGAGCGCCTTCTACGCGAGGACGCCGCGCAAGTCGTGATCCGGGCTTGAATCCCGGCTCCCACTGCAATCGGCGGCCCTATTGTTGCGGCCACATGACTTGGCGCAGCGTTGAGCTCTCATGCGCCGTCTTCCCTGGACTGGGGAGCGGCGCCTGCCAAGCGCTTCACTTCAGAGTGCAACGCCAATCGGGAGGTACTCATGTTGCACGAGTCGCTCGCGATCAGTTTCACTGCGCTCGCCCTCCTCGCGTGTGAGTCCCGGGCTTCGCGCGGGGCGGCTGGGGAAAGCTCGGCCGTGGCCATGGGTGAGATAGCAACGGACACAGCGCCCGCACCCGCAGCCGCCAGGGCACCGGAGTCGAAGGTGGAGAGCGCGATGGGTGCCGCGCCCAAGGCTATTGCTTCGGACGCTGCCATAATGGACTGGCCCGATAAAGAGGGCGGCCAGATGAAGCAGCTCCGCGCCGGTTCGAACGGGTGGGTCTGCCTCCCCGCCTCTCCGTCGGAAGACCCGTTGTGCATGGACAAGACCTTCCAGGAGTGGGGCACTGCGATGGAGGCGAAGCGGACGCCGGAGATCAAGAGCGTGGGCGTCGCCTACATGTTGCTGGGAGACGCTGTGGGGGCTAGCAATACCGACCCCGATGCGAAGGCGCCCACGGCGGACAACCAGTGGGTCAAGGCCGGCCCACACGTCATGGTTGTGGTTCCCGAACCGGCGTTGCTCGCCAGCATTCCCACGGACCCGAAGAACGGCGGTCCATGGGTGATGTGGAAAGGGACGAAGTACGCCCACATAATGGTGCCGGTCAGGTAGCCACGATCGTTCGGCTCGCGGTCCATCATTGCAATGATGGACCGCGAACGACTGGGCTGGCCCGAGCCCGCTGTGCGAACGAACCGCGAAAGATTGACAGTACTCCCGGATCTCCCTAGCATCGCGCTATCGCGGCATCGTCCATCGCAGGAATGTGCTCGGAACAATATTCCCACCCCACCCTGGATCTACCCTGGATGCGATCCTGTCATACCCAGTCGGAGGCTGGGCGTCGCACGAGGACAGACGGTGGCGCGTGTGACCGTGGTCCTGTTCGAGTAGCATGCAGAGAGGTGAACGATGGCAGCAGACAAGAGCAAGCGCGGGGCCAACGAACGAGACGAGGGGCAGACGGCCAGGGGCCAGCGCGCAGGGGCCGGGCCTTCTTCACAGGGCACCGCCCGTACGGGTGGTGATAGCACGGCCAGGGAGCGGGAGCAGCGAATCAGTACCACTCGCGAGGGCGTGGAGACTCGCGGCCGGAGCGCTGTTGAGGAGAACAGCCGGCTCGCCCGGACTATCTACGACCTGTGGAACGAGCGCGACTTCGATCAGGCGGTACACCTCGCCACAGAGAACATCGAATGCGTGAACATCCCTTTCAATACGACCACGAAAGGACCTGAGGGCTACCGCGAGTTCATGCAGAGCTGGGTGACCGCCTTCCCGGACGGTCGAATCGATGTCAAGCGGGTTATCGCGGATGAGAACGGGGCGGTTGTCGAGTTCACGGGGCGGGGAACCCACACGGGGCCCCTCGAAGGCCCGATGGGGACTATCCAGCCTACTCAGCGGAGTGGGGAACTAGCCCTGTGCGACGTCCTAGAGATCGAGCGCGGCAAGGTGCGGCGTGTGCGCTCGTATTTCGATAGTGCGACGCTGATGCGCCAGTTGGGGCTCCTGGAGGAGATGCCCGCTGGGAAGTCTACAGCGGCTGGCAGCCAGCCGCGCTCACGGTAAGGGGCCAATCACCGACGACTCGTCGCAAGCATCCACGTTACCGAGGAGGATGCTTGCGACGATGCTCATCAGTGGATTGCTGGGCGTCGCGACTGCTGGCGCGCGCGGGCTCCACGTCACATCGACAACTTCGTTGTCAGGCGCCAGGGCACGGCGGCGCTCCCCGCAATCGGTGGATCATCCCAGGGAGAGGTGACATATTACGTGCAGCTCTTCAGGGAGGGTTGTGGTCGATTCGTTGTCAGATGCAGCTCACCGTTCGTGAATCTCTCTAAACCGTGTTCGAGCGGCTGCGGCAATCGCTGCGCGACGCTATGAGCCGCGCGTCCTCCCCTGAGGAGGGGCGCGCGGTTCTGGCGATGATGCGCGATGCGTTGGTGGAGGCGCGGCTGGGCGTGTCGCGGGTGCGCGATGCATTGAACGAGACGCAGGCTCTGCTGGCTCGTGAGCGCGCCGAGCTCGAGACCGTACGGCGGCGTGGTCGACTCGCAGCCGAGATCGATGACGCCGAGACTGTGGCCGTGGCGGAGCGGTTCGAGCGACGTCACATCGAGCGCATCGCTGTGTTCGAGCGCAAGGTGGCGGCCCAG